>DATNQR010000668.1:0-18146 GCA_036703905.1 Thermosynechococcaceae cyanobacterium | reverse complement strand
GATGACGCTGCTGGTGGTGGGGCTATCGCTGCTAGGAGAGGGACTGAATGACCTGGTTGATCCCAGCCAACGGGTGCGATCAACTGAGATCTCTAAGCCCTAACGTCCATCATTCGGGCGGCGACTCAGAGTAAATCAGGGAAATCGCCAGCCGCACCGCCTGACCTACGGCGGAAAGTTTAGCGGTTTCTGGTGCGTTTTTACCCCAGCGTGAGAGGTGATCGCGGAAGCTGGAATCTTGCTTGGCGCGCTGAGCGATCGCCTGACTGATCAACCGCTTTTGAATGTCCTCGGTGGGGATGCCTTGCTGGGTCAGGTAATTCAGTAGATTTTGCACACTCTCAATGAACTGTTCTGGGGGTTGGGAGAGGAGAATGTACTGGATCTGCCGCACCACTTCCTGATAGACGCGCTGGCGACGATCGGGAATAACTTTGGGCTGGGCCACTGGCTCAAATGGGGTCGCGTCTGAGATACGTGGGGTTAGTTCCAACAGTTTGAAGATCGCTGATCGCTGGGTCAGAAAGCGCCGCAAAATCTCTGGGTAAAGCTGGAAGACCCGCCGAGCGATCAGCTTCCCATTAACTAAACGGTTGGTGGTCAGCCGCACTAGGTAGTTGTCTTCGGCTGGCTCATAGGATTTGATCGTCAGGCCCAACTCATGCCCCTCCTGCTCCACCTGGGCCAGAGTAAACACCAGTGCTCCCCAGTTGGGCACTTCGGTAAAATAGACCTCAACCACAGAGCTTTCTTCTTGGTATTGCCGCCCCAGTTCTCCCACTTCCAAATCGCGATCGCTGGGGTAACGATCGGTGGGCTTCTTGGTTGTGTAGTTGAACTGGGTGTAGACGTAGCGGCAGTGAACCTTGGTGAGATCCACGTCCTCAATGTGCCAGTTGTAAATGCAGCAGCCCGTCATCTGGGCTTCGTCCAGGTTGGTGTGGATCAGGTGGCTCTCTAGCAGGTAGGCATCGCTCAGATCCGCCTCGCTGAGGGTAGCATCCCCCAAGTAAGCCCCGCTCAAATCTGCCCGCCGCAAATCGGCTCCCCGTAGATTCACCTCGTTTAGGTCTGCCCGCAGCAGATAGGTGTCCTGGAGATTGGCCCGCAGCAGATGAGCCTTACGAAGATTGGTCTTGAGGAGATAGGAGCCAGATAGGTTGGCTCGGCTCAAGTCGGCGCTGCTCAGGTTGGCTTCGCTGAGGTCTGCGCCCGTCAGCACCACGCGATGCAGATCCGCCTCGCTCAAATTCGCGTGCCGTAGATAAGCTCCACTCAGGTCAGCTTCGATCAGGTTGGCTCCCACTAAGGATGCTTCCCGCAGATTGGCTTCTTCCAGATGGGATTCTCTCAGATTGGCGCGATCGAGGTTCACGCCAGCCAGATTGGCGCGGCGCAGATTAGCCTCCATCAGTTCTGCCGAAGCTAGACAGGCGCTATTGAGCTTTGCCCGCTCCAGGTTGCCCTGATCCAGTTTGGCAGCTTGTAGATTTGCTCCACTCAAGTCTGCCTCTTGTAGGACTGCCCAGTTCAAATCGGCTTCCTGAAGCTGGGCTAGACGCAGATCAGCTTTGCTCAGGTCTGCCCCGCTCAAGGTTGCCTGCTCCAGGTTGGCGCTGTTGAGGGAGGCGTTGCGGAGGTCGGCCCGCCGCAGGTTTGCCCCGGTCAGCTTGGCACGGTTCAAGAAAGCCCAGCTCAGGTTGGCTCCGCTCAAATTGGCTCCGCTCAGATCGGCATCCCGCAGGTTGGCTCCACTCAAGCTGGCTCCACCGAGATCAACATGGGTGAAGTCGCGTTGTCCCGTCTGATATCGCTCTAAAAGCTCCTGTGCTTGCATGGTGAAGGTGGCGCAGAGTCCCGATCGCGGTCAGACGTGTAGCCCTGCCGTCGGTGGAAATTGGACATGATCAAAAGTTTGGGGCGGGGCAGGCGGTAAAGCACGCTAATCAGTAGCCACTGCGCCGTTATGGGAAGTTTTGCGTGATCTCAGGGTCGCCGTCTGGGAGGATGTGTAACTCAGCACCTCTAATAACTGCCAGTCAACCCTATTATGGACGTTCTCAGGAGTTCGGCTAACGTTGCTCCTAATCATTATCACGCGATCGTCTTGTTTTGCCTGGGGTGTCTTGCCCGGTGTCTTGCCCTGAGCGGACGAGGGAGTACAAGTTTCGACTTGGCGAAATCCTGTATTCTCTAGAAGTTTGGATTGCACAATGCCATGAGCCGGTTTCCCCAAGTTTCTGATTCTTCCCCTAAAGATGCTTCAAAGGCCAAATCCCTCTTTGCCACACACCTCTACGCCTTCTGGAAATTCTCGCGCCCCCACACCATTATTGGAACTAGCCTCAGCGTCCTGGGACTCTATTTCGTCGCCCTAGCGCTCCACAGAACGGCGATCCCTGATCCAGTTGCCGTGCTGCTTGCCCTCGTCACCTGTTTGAGCGGCAACGTCTACATTGTGGGGCTGAACCAACTGGAAGATGTGGCGATCGATCGCATCAATAAGCCCCACTTGCCGATCGCCTCTGGCGAGTTCTCCCGGTTGCAGTCCCAGGTGATCGTGGTGACGACAGGAATACTGGCAATTGGGCTGGCGGCGGTGCAGGGGAAGTTTCTGCTGGGAACCGTGGGGCTGAGTCTGCTGATCGGAACAGTCTACTCTCTGCCGCCGATCCGACTGAAGCGATTTCCTGTGTGGGCCTCCCTCTGCATCTTCACGGTGCGGGGCGTGATTGTAAATTTGGGGCTGTTCCTGCATTTCCAGGGTGGTGGGCCGGTTCCCCCCGCCGTGTGGGCCCTGACTTTGTTTGTGCTGGGTTTCACCTTTGCCATTGCCATCTTCAAAGACATTCCCGATATGGAAGGCGATCGGCAATACTACATCACCACCTTCACTCTGAAGCTCGGACAGCACAAGGTGTTTAATCTGGCACTGTTCGTAATCGCGGTTTGCTATCTTGGTTTGGGACTGGCGGGGTTGACAGGTCTATTGGAAGTGAATGGCCCATTTCTAGCGGGTTCCCATCTAGTGGCCCTAGGGCTGCTGGTGTGGGGCACTCGTCGGGTAAATCTACAGGACAAGCGATCGATCAGCCGTTGCTATCAGTTCATCTGGAAGCTGTTCTTTCTGGAATACCTTCTGTTCCCGATCGCTTGCTGGCTTAACTGACCGTTTTGATTTTCCTCGTCCCTGAATAAATTTGGCCAGCCTAAATTTTCGAGCGCAGTACCGCACAGATTCCTCAGCTTCTGTTTACCCCTTCAACCTGGAGGCTATTTTATGTATCTCGGTCTGGAAGACTTTCTCCGGTTGATTCATCCAGCGATCGCGGTTACTTTTGTCTTTCCCATGATTGGGATCACCGTTTGGATGGCCTGGCAAACTCGGCAGCGCCGCTTGCAGGTGGCGGAGGCAGGCAAGAGCAGAGTTCCGCCTGGAGTTGGTCAGGAACACGTCCGCATTGGACAGTGGCTCACTGGAGGAGTGGTGGGCCTCGAGCTGCTGGGCCTCACTCGCCCTCTGGTGGACAACATCATTACCAAACAAATTTGGAGCAAAGAACCAACCAAAGTTGTGCTGATTACGTTGCTCTACGTTGTCACGATCTCTTCTCTGGTGTTCCTGTATCGATCGTCCACTCGCAGTTTCCGAGCCGTGTTTGCCACCCTGACGGGCGCGGGAATTGTCATCCTCAGTTTGCAGGATGGAGTCTACCGCCGCTCTGAGGAGTGGTATCTCTCCCACCTCTACTTCGGGATCACAGTGACGTTGCTGATGGTTTTCTCCCTGGCTATCCTGCCGGAGATCTATAGAGATCGATCGGATCGCTGGCGCACGGTTCACATTGTGCTGAACTCGATCGCGCTGGTGTTGTTCCTTGCCCAAGGATTGACGGGAACGCGGGATCTACTAGAAATTCCCCTCAGTTGGCAAGAGCAACACATCTACCAGTGCGACTACAAATCTAAAGCCTGCCCTCCGCCCACGCCGCCCAAAGCTGGGTAAATGAGGGCGATCGGTGGAGCGAAGGGCAGAACAGTGCGGGTTTCGCCTCGATCGAGCCAAGGAGCCTAGACGACTGCGTAAACTAAACTGTAGCCTGTGCCAGAAATAGTCGGATCAAAGTCCAGTCCTTGAAGACGTAGATAGTACGTCCCTGCCTGTAGATTCCTAACCACATCGGCTTCATTGTCCGCGTTTACGCTGTAGTCACCCGATTCCAGCACTACGCCACTGCTGTCTAAAAACTCTCCCAAAATGCTATTGCTATTGGAGCTATTAACCAGCAGCACAAAAAGTCCAGGGCTAGTGACTGTGAAGCGCACGAAGTCGTCTCGATCGACAGGACTGAGCGAGTCGAAGAAAATGTTTGACTCAGAGCTAATCGTGAGCGGAGCAGCGGTGCCGAGGGAACTACCCGCCGGATCGCTCCGACCTGCCCGACCTTCCGAGTATCCGTAGTACTCAAAGTGATTAAACAATTCCCTAGCCGACACTCCCGCCGCTGCTAGGTCTGCGTTGGTGCTGCGGTAGTAGTTGGTGTTGAAGAATGGGGAGAAATCCCGTCCCTCGTTGAACCCGTGCCATTCTAGGTGCAGCAAAGCTTGGCGCGGAGTCAGGGCGGCTAGATCAGAGTTGTTAGCACGGTAATAGTCGAGGTCAAGAATAGGGGAAAAGCTCCGACCTTCATCCAAGCCGTGGATAGTCAGGTGGGTGAGGGCCTGGCGAGGAGTGGAAATAATCGCTAGATCCGCGTATTTCTGACTGTAATAGCTAGGAGAGAAATCTGCTGAAATCTCTCGCTGCTCATCCAGTCCGTGAACCTGCAAGTGTGCCAAAAGCTGTTCGTTGTTGACTCTTGCCAAGTCTGAGTTAGCTAGGCGGTAGAATCTCAGGTCTACGAAGGAAGAAAACTGGCGAGCTTCCGCAACACCGTAGACCTGCAAATGGTTGAACAGATCCCTGTTGCTGAGGGCTTGCAGATCAGGATTACTGGCTCGATAGGTGTTGAGATCGGCGATCGGTGAAAAGAGCCGTCCTTCGTCTACCCCAAAGACCTGAAAGTGAGCTGTGATCTGGGCATCGTTTAGGGCGGCCAGGTCAGAGTTGGCAGCACGATAGTAAGTTGGGTCAAACAGATTAGCAACCATAGATTATGCCCAAAGAGGATAGTTTGGAGAACTGAAGTTTGATGAGCAGGCAGGGTTATAAATTACAGCTTGCGAGTCCAGCATAACCACGCTGGCCTTACTCAACCTCAAAGCAGGGTTGTTTCATTCCAGACTTGGGCAACGGGTTTAGGCTCTTTCAGCTATCAAGAATGGAATTCTTGAAGTCTAAAGTGACGTATTTTCGTGGATACATAAAGTGTCAAAACTTGGAATGAAACAGCCTTGAACCTTGAAGTTGATTAAGTCTCACGAAAGCTTCAGGCGGCTGTATGTTCCCACCGAAGGTCTTCCTCGCAGTTATTCTTACGTCTGGTTTGTGGCGCATCAGGAGCAGCAGTCTGTCCACGATCGCTCCCTGGATGGATTACGGTTAGGGCGATGGTTTGCCAAACTCAATCTAGCGAGGCAATTTCACCACAGTTGCTTGTGGCTCTAGCAGTTCTAGTTCTGGTGCAAAAGAGATGCTCAAATCTTGGATGGTAATCGCGGCAGTCACATTACTGGTAGCCTTCGGTAGCGGCGTACTACGGCCGAAGGATGTGAAGTGGTTTGCCCGCTTGCGTCGTCCGAGGTGGCTTACGTTTGAAGCGTTGATCCCAGTGATTTGGATGTTTGTGTTTCTCTGTGGGGCATGGTCGGCTTACCTGGTTTGGGAAAGCGAACCTGGCAGCAGCAAAACCTGGTTTTTGATGGGGTTCTATTTGCTGGTGGAATTGCTGATCGTGTCTTATTCCCCGGCAATGCTGTGGACTCGGCGCTTGAATGTGGGGACGATCGTTGGGGGTGTAGGGGCTGTGCTGGGATTAGTCCTTGCCTTGCTGGTGTGGCCCATCTCTAGCTCGGCTTTCCTTCTGCTGTTGCCCTATCTGATTTGGAGTCCGATCGGTACGTACACCACTTGGGAGATGAGTAAGCTGAACCCTGAGTCGGCTTGACTCAGCTTGAGGACTTGAGCTTATAAACGCTTTTTGGGCTGGCTAACTAGATCTCTAGCTTCCTGGAGAAGCTAGGGTTTTTGTACTTCAGACTGGGGGAATGAGCCCATCCCCTTAAACACAAGGGCGCTCTTCCCAAAGGAAGAACGCCCTTCTCGGATTCAGACCTAGCGAAGTAGTTCAGATCCGTCAAATTTAGTTGAAGCGGTCTCCACTTCTATCGGGCTTCTACAGGGCCTCGGCTTGAGAAATTTAGCTCAGAGCAGGAGTAGAGGTGGCTTGGTGAGCTGCAATTTCAGCAGGCATTCCTACTTCAACGGCTGCACGGCTCAACATAGACTGGCTACGGTTCTTAACAACGTGCTGGTGACGAACCATCAGGGCACGGACTTGATCTTGAGTAGACATATGAGTAACCTCTTTACAAAAATTGAGTTTCTTGCGCTCTTGTTATTACTATAACAGATAAATTCTGTAGCGAAAACTACAAAATGCGCTTATTTACAAAAGTTTATATTGAGATACACTGAGCTTGAGTAGCTTGACTGGCTCGATCGTCGCTACCCTCTGGTTTTTGACAGCCTGCGCTGCCTGGATCTCATGTCTAGGAGAACCTCTGACAAGTCACAAATCTACTTCTCCTGGGTCTTAGCCCTTCCTGTAGGAGGAAATTTAGCTTCCAGGGTCTCCTGCGGCTCAAAGCTGGGGTAGAGATAGTAGGGAGTATCGCTCTGCTCAAACATCCTCTCCCCTCGCTTCACCTCTCTTGTATGAAGCCCCAGATAATGCGAAACCTCGCTTTGGGCTTCAACTACTCAAATGTGTTGCAATTATTCTTCATAAGAACCTAAAAGATTCATGAATTCAGTCGACCAACAGACCTGGATGACCCAGGCAGACTACGCCAAAAAACTGCGCCCCCTGCTTCCATCCGAAGCGTTTCTGCCAAGCCAAGAGAAAGTTTGGATTTTGCTGATTAATCTGGCAATTTTGCTGCTTGGTTGGACGATCGCCAGCCATCTCGATCGCTGGCAATGGTACTTCCTTTGGCTCTATTTACCCTTAGCCTTAGTGATGGGCAATAGTGTGATAGTGCTGCTGTTTAGCACCCACGATTTGTTGCATAGCCGCACGATTAACAATCCCTGGCTAAGGCAAGGCATTAGTCTATTGGGACTGACAATGCTCTGGATGCCCCCAACTTTGTGGAAAGCAGTCCATAACCGCGAACATCACAACAAAACAAATTCTCTACAAGATCCCGATCGCAATTACCTACATTCTCAACCTAATACGTGGGGAAAGTGGATTCAGAATGCTTTTGTCCCCTCGGCTGAGGTGAATCCTGTTCTATTGACGATTGGCATGGGTCACGCTTGGGGAGTTCACGCATTTCGCAACCTTACTTCAGTGCTGCTGTTCAACAATGGTGCAACAAAGTATCCTGTCGTGGCCTTCAAGGTTAGTGACAAAGAGCGAAGGGCGATCGCCCTGGAGTTTATCGGAATTTTGGGACTTCATGTAGGCGTTCTAACTTATTTGGGACTACATCCCGTGAAGCTGCTCTTAAGCTATTTCCTGCCGATTTGGATTGGCTACGCCGGTGTTTTGTTCTATGTCTACACCAACCATATGGGATGTAGAATGACGAGTTTAAATGATGTCCTTGTGAATAGCCTTTCCATTCGAGTTCCCAAGCTATTCGATCGACTTCATTTCAACTTCTCTTATCACACAGAGCATCACGTTTTTCCAGGACTCAACTCAGACTATTACCCAGCAGTTCAAGCGCTGCTGCAAACTTACTATCCAGAGCGGTTTAATTTGATGGATGCGGGCAAAGCATGGCAGCTTATGCTGCAAACACCGCGCCACTACAAGGACGAAGATGTCTTCACCGATTGGTCTGGGAACAAGTCTGTAGCCTGTCCTGTTTTAGCTGGAGGTCATCTGGCCGACCCGAACTACAAGCCAGATTGATCGGCTTGCTCAGTGATCCCCGCAGAGGGTAAGCTCTGACAACAGCAACGGAGTGGGCGATCGTGGCAGTTAGCGAGAATCGAATTGAGGTGGGCAATCTAACGTGGTTCTATCGCGAAGCCCAGCCTACCGGAGCCAGCGATCGCACTCCCGTCGTCCTGCTGCACGGCATCCCGGCTCAAAGCTATAGCTGGAGAGAAGTTTTGCCCGCATTGTCAGCCCAAGGATTTCGAGCGATCGCTCCCGACTGGATTGGGTCAGGCTTCTCTACCCAGCCCGATCGCCGCGACTTCGCCTACACGCCCACAGCTTTCTTGCAAGGACTAGAGGCTTTTCTCCAAGCGCTGGAGTTAGAGAAATTCTCCCTGGTAGTGCAGGGCTTCTTGGGAACGGTCGGTGTGCAGTACGCACTACAGCATCCAGAACAGATCGATCGCCTCGCTATCCTGAACGCGCCCATCACCACTACTGCCAAACTACCCTGGAACCTGAAGCAGTTAGGCGTTCCCCTAGTGGGGGAAATGTTAACCCAAGATCCGCTACTGGTTGATCGTGCTCTTGAAGGCGCAGGAGGCTACCGAGTCGAGGATGGGGATTTGGATGTGTATCGCCGTCCTTTCCTCAAGAGTTCTGATGCAGGTCGTGCCCTGTTCACAACGATCCGAAACCTGCACGTTCAGGAAACGACTGCCGAGATTGAAACGGGACTGCAAGCGTGGACGCGCCCTCTGCTTCTAGCTTGGGGCGATCGAGATCCCTGGCTTCCTCCAACCCTAGTTCAGCAGTTTGCCCAGTCCCAGCCCCAAGCAGAACTGGTTCTTTTGGAAGAGACAGGGCACTATCCTCAAGAAGATTGGCCGGAAAAAGTTAGCGCTACCCTCTTGACCTTTCTCCGTAGACGGGTTCTTTAACCCTCCACAGCGCTGTCTCCAACAGCTCGTCAGGTTAACCTTTGTGTGGACTTAAACAATACAGATTTCTGATTTCTGCTAAGTTAGCTTGAATGAACTCAGTTTCTAAGTAAATTTTAAGCAAACGGTAGCGCTATGACGGTCTGCGAATATCGGGCAGGTCTGGAAGGAATTCCCGCCACCCAATCCGGCATCAGCTTTGTGGATGGACAGAAGGGAATTCTGGAATATCGGGGGATTCCGATCGACGTGTTGGCAGAAAAGAGCCACTTTCTAGAAACCGCCTATCTGCTGATTTGGGGTGAGCAGCCGACAAAGGACGAACTGGAATCTTTTGAACACGAAGTCACCTACCATCGTCGGTTGAAGTATCGAATTCGGGACATGATGAAGTGCTTCCCGGAAAGCGGGCATCCAATGGATGCGCTGCAAGCCTGTGCTGCCGCTTTGGGGCTGTTCTACTCGCGCCGTGCCCTGGATGACCCCGCCTATATTCGGGCGGCTGTGGTGCGGCTGTTGGCAAAGATCCCCACCATGGTGGCCGCCTTTCAACTCATGCGGAAGGGCAACGATCCAGTGCAACCACGGGATGACCTGAGCTACGCTGCCAATTTCCTATATATGTTGAACGAGCGAGAACCCGACCCGCTCCCAGCTCGAATTTTCGACATCAGCCTGATTCTCCATGCAGAACACACCATCAACGCCTCCACCTTCTCGGCCATGGTAACAGCCTCCACCCTCACCGATCCCTACGCGGTCGTGGCTTCGGCAGTGGGGACTCTAGCTGGCCCGCTCCATGGAGGAGCCAGCGAAGAAGTGATCTGGATGCTGGAGGAGATTGGTTCAGTAGAGAACGTCCGTCCCTGGCTGGAAAAACGGCTCCAGAACAAGGAAAAAATTATGGGCTTCGGGCATCGGGTCTACAAGGTGAAAGATCCCCGTGCCACTACCCTGCAACACCTGGCCGAGAAGCTGTTCGAGAAATACGGGCGAGATGACTACTACGACATTGCCGTAGAGCTAGAACAAGCTGTAGGGGAGAGTTTGGGACATCGGGGCATTTACCCCAACGTGGACTTCTACTCTGGCTTGGTGTATCGCAAACTAGGCATTCCCACGGATTTATTCACCCCCGTATTCGCCATTTCTCGAACGGCTGGCTGGCTAGCCCACTGGAAAGAGCAGCTTGCGGAAAACCGAATTTTCCGCCCAACCCAGATCTATACCGGAACCCATGAAGCCCCTTACATCCCGATCGAGGCCCGCAAAGCTGGGATTCTCGATCGTTAACATACTTTGGGGCTACCCATCTGATGGGCCTCACCCCCCTTGTCTATTTAGGCATCCGTTGGCACACTCTTGAGAGTGACGATTTTCAGGAACTCCAGCCCCCAGACGGATGTCTAGGGGCTTCTTTCTTTTAAATCTCGCCTGTTGAGATTTTCCTATCGCAACTTGCCCTTTTCTTGATGATGCCGCTTCTATTGTGCTGGCTCAATCCAGCGATATACTAGGACGCACGGGGAATGTAACAGGGTGTTACTGAACTCGATCGCGTCAAGTTCAGCTGCGGCAAGTGATCGTTAGAGTCAGGTAAGACATGAACTCAGGAATTGACCTACAGGAAAGCTTTATTCAATCCCTTAGAGACCTCGGCGTTCCAGCAGGGGCGGCTAAAGCCATTTGGATGCCTGCGCCCATGCTCTTGATGCTGATTGGAGCAACGGTCGGGGTGCTGGTGACGGTGTGGTTGGAACGGAAAATCTCTGCTGCTGCCCAGCAGCGCATCGGTCCAGAATACATGGGCCCCTTTGGGGTTCTTGCACCCGTAGCCGACGGTTTGAAGCTGGTCTTCAAGGAAGACGTAATTCCAGCGAAGGCTGATGCGGTCTTGTTCACGATTGGCCCAGCGATCGTAGTGATCCCAGTCTTTCTGTCCTATCTGATCGTCCCCTTTGGTCAGCACTTAATCGTGTCCAATGTGGGTATGGGCGTTTTCCTGTGGATTGCCTTAGCCAGCGTTACGCCGATCGGGCTGCTGATGTCGGGCTATGCCTCCAACAACAAGTACGCCCTACTAGGCGGGTTGCGGGCTGCAGCGCAGTCCATCAGCTACGAAATTCCTCTGGCCTTGGCTGTGCTGGCAGTCGTCATGATGTCCAACTCCCTCAGCACCGTGGACATTGTGCAGCAGCAAACGGGCTACGGCATTCTCGGCTGGAACGTTTGGCGGCAACCCATCGGGTTTGTTATTTTCTGGATTGCAGCCTTGGCGGAGTGCGAACGTATTCCGTTTGATCTGCCGGAGGCAGAAGAGGAACTCGTCGCGGGCTACCAGACTGAGTACTCTGGCATGAAGTTTGCCCTGTTCTACCTGGGTTCCTACGTTAATCTGGTGCTGTCGGCGCTGCTGGTTTCGGTGCTTTATCTGGGTGGCTGGGAGTTCCCAATTCCTCTGGGTTTGGTAGCGGATTTGATTGGCGTTTCTCAAGACAATGCTTTGTTTCAGGTAGTCACAGCCTCACTGGGAATCACGATGACGATTCTCAAAGCTTACTTCCTGGTGTTTCTGGCAGTGCTGATGCGCTGGACTGTGCCCCGCGTGCGGATCGACCAGTTGCTAGACTTAGGTTGGAAGTTCCTGCTGCCGGTCTCCTTGGTGAACCTCCTGCTGACCGCAGCGCTCAAAATCTCCTTCCCCACGGCCTTTGGTGGATGAGCTAGGCTCTGGCTTGCGATCGTCCTCCGCCTCCTCAATTCTTAAACCTGCAAAACAATGCTGAAATTTCTGAAGCAAGTCGGTGACTACACCAAAGAAGCGTTTCAAGCGGCAAAGTATATCGGTCAGGGGCTTTCGGTCACGTTTGACCATATGCAGCGTCGCCCGATCACAGTGCAGTATCCCTACGAGAAACTGATTCCCTCCGAGCGCTTTCGGGGGCGGATTCACTTTGAGTTCGATAAGTGTATTGCCTGCGAGGTTTGCGTTCGGGTTTGCCCGATCAACCTACCTGTAGTGGATTGGCAGTTTAATGCTGAGTCAAAGAAAAAGCAGCTCAAGCACTACAGCATTGATTTCGGAGTCTGCATTTTTTGTGGCAACTGTGTGGAATACTGCCCCACTAACTGTTTGTCGATGACGGAGGAGTATGAGCTTGCTACCTACGATCGCCATGAACTCAACTTCGACAACGTGGCTCTAGGTCGCTTGCCCTACAAGGTGACTGACGATCCGATGGTGACTCCGCTCCGGGAACTGGTCTACCTGCCGAAAGGGGTAACTGAACCACACGATCTACCTGCCGATGCTCGTCGGGCTGGATTGCGTCCAGAGGAGATCGTGGAGCAGGCTGCTAAATAGCTAGAAGACAGTGTGGCTAAAAGCTAAGCGGCAGTTGGCAAGCCGTTCGTTGAATAGCGATCGATGCTTCGGCTCAGAACTTAAAGCCTCAAAACTTAAAACTCAAAACTTTCGAGGAAAGCGCGGTGAATTTAGCAGAAGGGGTTCAGATTGTTTCGTTTGGGTTGCTGGCGGCGGCGATGATCGCGGCGGCTCTAGGAGTGGTGTTGCTCTCTAACATTGTCTACTCGGCGTTTCTGTTGGGGGGCGTGTTCATCAGCATTGCCGGCCTGTACCTGCTGCTGAACGCGGACTTTGTGGCGACGGCCCAAGTGTTGATCTATGTGGGCGCGGTAAACGTGCTGATTTTGTTTGCCATTATGTTGGTGAACAAGCGGCAGGAGTTCACTCCAATTACGAGGGGTTGGATTCGCAAGGGCGCAACGGCAGTGGTTTGTACCGGATTGTTTGCTCTCCTAAGTGCGATGGTGCTGCGTACACCTTGGGCAATCGACTCTCGCCCTGCCGCTGGCGATGCCGCGATCGTGACGATCGGCAAGCACTTCTTTACTGATTTCCTGCTGCCGTTTGAGTTGGCCTCGGTGCTGTTGCTAATGACCCTGATCGGCGCAGTTGTCTTGGCGCGGCGCGAGTTCCTCCCCGAAGAACCTGCGTTACCACAACAGCCTGTGCTAACGCTACCGGAACGCCCCCGTGCCCTAGTGGGAGCCGTTGCCCCCGGTAGCCGCGATCGCATCATCACTGACAACCCTGACAACATTAACAATTAGTTATCCGTAGTCAATATCCATAGTCAATCAGTATCAATCAGTTACTCATAACCAGTCGCCACCAATCAGTCGCTATGCAACTTCAGTACTTTCTGATTCTGTCTGCCGCTTTGTTCTGTATTGGCATCTATGGCGTGATCAACAGCCGCAACGCGGTGCGGGTGCTGATGTCGATCGAACTGATGCTCAACGCTGTGAACTTGAACCTGATGGCATTCTCAAACTACCTGGACGGGCAGGACGTGAAAGGTCAGGTGTTCACCACCTTTGTGATTGCGATCGCGGCCGCAGAAGCGGCAGTAGGTCTGGCGATCGTCCTGGCCATCTACCGCAACCGGGACACCATAGACATGGAGCAGTTCAATTTGCTCAAGTGGTAGGCAGGATCGATCGAACTTTCAGCGTTGCTGGAATGGTTGGCAGAGCGGGCATTTGCGAAACTCTGCCACCAAAATTCATGCCAGGATACAGCAGCCAGCAGCACCGAACTTTCTACACTGATAGGGCTGCATCCGTCTGGCTGACTGTTGCTCCAGAGTAGACCAGACCGCGCTGCATATCCAGAGTCACAATTTCGCCGTCTCGAATAGCCGCAGTAGCGTGCTGCACTCCCACGATTACGGGCACACCTAGGCGCAGCCCAATCACAGCAGCATGACTGGTCAGGCTGCTATCTTCTGTAATGATTCCAGCGGCTTTGCGAATTGCTTCAACATAGTCAACACTGGTACGGCTAACAACCAGGATTTCACCAGGGTTGAAGTGGCTAGTCTCTAGGGCGCTGTGAATTACCCTAGCTCGACCGCTCACCGAACCCTGCCCAATACCCACGCCGCGCCCTCGCACCGCAGTGACGACTTCCACCTTGATTAAGTCGGTGGAGCCAGAAACTCCCTGCAAAGTTCCTGCCGTGAGTACTACTAGATCACCTTCCCGAAGCAGTTGCTTTTCTTGGGCAACGTTGAGGGCAGCCTGAAAAGTTTGACCTGTGGAAGGCAAATCCAGCATCAGGAGAGGCTTCACGCCCCAAACAAGCTGTAGCTGTCGGGCTACATCCACATGGGGTGTGACCGCCAAAATCGGCTTGGTGGGACGAAACTTAGATACATTCCGGGCAGTGGCTCCGGTCTTAGTCAGGGGCATGATGGCCGCTGCACCGAGTTGCTCCGAAATCTGCCCTACTGCACAGCTAATGGCGTTGGGGATGGAGCGACCAGAGTTTTCGATCGTCCGGTTCTTTTTCTCCTGCTCGATCCGCACAGCGATTCGGGCCATGGTGGCAACGGCCTCGATCGGGTATTTCCCCACTGCCGTTTCGTTGGAGAGCATGACGGCGTCAGTGCCGTCGAGAATAGCGTTGGCTACATCGGAGATTTCAGCACGGGTTGGGCGAGGACTGCTAACCATACTGTCCAGCATTTGGGTAGCGGTGATGACGGGAATGCCCATGCGGTTGGAGGTCATGATCAATCGCTTCTGCAAGATGGGTACATCTTCGGCTGGAAGCTCTACACCCAAATCCCCCCGCGCCACCATCACACCATCGCTAATGGACAGGATTGCCTCCATTTCCTGAATCGCTTCGTGCTTTTCAATCTTGACGATCACAGGCACGTTCTTTCCGGCACCAGAAATTAGCTCTTTGATCTCCAGTACGTCCTGAGGATTGCGGACAAAGCTGAGAGCGACCCAATCCACGCCTTGATCCAGTCCAAAAGTCAGGTCTTTCTTGTCTTTGTCTGTTAGGGCTTTGATGGACAAGTAGACCCCTGGAAAGTTCACCCCTTTGTTGTTAGATAACGGCCCACCCACAACAACAACGCAATGCAATTCCCGTGTTACCCGATCGACCTTCTCGACCTTCATTTCTACTCGACCGTCATCCAGCAAAATCGTTGCCCCTTCGGGCACTTCGTCGGCTAGGGGTTCGTAGGTGACGGAGCTTTTTTCCTGAGTTCCTGGGCCCTGCTGACTGGTGAGGATAAAGCGATCGCCCTTGTCTAGGACGATCGATCCGTTCTCAAACCGTCCCAGCCGAATCTTCGGTCCCTGAAGATCTTGTAAAATTCCGACGGGCTGGTTTAGCTCAAAGGAAATTTGCCGGATCAGGCGAATGCTGCGCTGGTGGTCTTCGTGGGTTCCGTGGGAGAAGTTGAGGCGCAGGGTAGTTGCTCCCGCTTCAATCAAAGCACGCAGAACCTCTGGGCTGCTGGTAGCGGGCCCGATCGTGGCCACAATTTTGGTTCGGCGTAGGGAATTTTGCAGTTGCATGGAAGCCACTCAGAAAAATTGGAAGTACCAGGGGCACAGGAAGGTTGCCCTATGTCTACGCCAGTTTCCCGCATAGTGGACTACTGGAGCAAGGGCCTAGAGGAGTTTTGGGGTGGGCTGAGGCTGTGGGGATTACTCGATTCGGAAACTCAGGCAGCCTTTCAGCAAGCCCGGAACCGGCCTTGAGAGCCTGTTGAGGCACGATCGATTCTGATGCGATCAATCAGGCGCGATCGCGTCGCAGTTCAAAACCGCTTGATTAAAACCACCCGGAAAGTCCATCACCTTTCTCGGCGGCACACCTCGCACAACTCTACGATCTTCGTTTGCAGAGTTGCCAGTTCATCGGCTCCCCGCTTCAGACTAGCTTCTAGTTCCAGCAACAGAGGCAGGGTGCGGAGCAGGTTGGGCAAGGGGAGAGCAGCGACTTCCTGCTTTAGGAAGTAGAGGCGTTTGGGGTTAGCGAGTTCGGCAGACTGGGCGATCGTCTGTTCGTCCCGTTCCCCTGACTCCACCATAAGCTTCACCCAGACCCAGGTGCGGAACTGTCCTACCAGACTGCTGACGATGCGGAGGGCGGGTTCGTTCTGGCGCAGTAGATCAGCAGCTAGTTCTAGGGCCTGAGCAGTCTGACCTTGACGGAGGGCAGAACCCAGGTGCAGCGTGCTTCGGCTGCTAACGGTGACGAGAGTAGTGATCGCGGGGGAGTCGATCGGCTGATTTGCGTCACCAGCGTAGAGGTGCAGTTTTTCCAGCTCTGCATAAAGCTGGCGCGTGTTGTTACCCACAGCTTCTGTCAGCAGTTCGGTTCCCGCTTGGGTTAGCTTCACGCCTTTCTCCTGGGCCACCCGCCGCACCTGTGCCGACAGCAGATCGGTTTTCCAGGGAGGAATTAGAGAAAACTCTCGAACCTCAGCGTGTTTCTGAAGCAGCTTAGTGGATTTGAGACGAGCATCAGGTTTGCTGCGGTTGGTGAATAGCAAAACGCTAGTCTCTGGCAAATTGGGCAGGGTGCGACCCAAATCCGTCAGCACCTCTTCAGGACAGCGCTGAAATAGAGGGCTTTCCACCAACCACACGAGACGGCTTCCGGCTCCAAAAGGCGGAGTCATTGCCTGGTTGAGGGCCTGACCGATCGCCTCTGGCTGCTCTGATGTGAACTTGTCTTCGTTGAAACTGCTCCAGTCCACATCCAGCACTCGATCGCGCAGAACCTTCACCGCCTGAGCGATCGCAAATTCATCCTCTCCCCAGTAGAGGAAAACTGGCACTTCAACTACCTCCTGACCTAGCGTGTAATTGTATTGTCTGATCAATCCTGTCAGACTAGAGGCTAGAGAAGATCGAAAAGACCCATTGCCTGTTAGCCTGTCTGAGGTTACGTGAATTAGCAGGAATCGCTCTCTGTAAACGGCCCAGGCCGGCTACCTGATTCTCAATTCTGGACGATCGACTCTGGGAGACGGTTACACTAGCAGTCTTCAAGTGCTTCAATCTAGTCATCAAATTCTAGTCATCAAATTAGTCATCAAGCTACGAGGCGATCGAAATTGGACGAGAACTTTCAAACTTATTTGAATCGGGCAATGCGCCTGACCCTACCAGAAACTTATCAATCTCAGGTGCAGCACATCCAGGAGTCTGCCAAGTTTCGGCCTCAGCCCGATCAAACGCGGCAGCCTGTCCCTTTTCCGGGCTACTCAGTCATCTCGCCGCCCATGCAGGACGATCCTGAGAATCAGACCGTCTATGAAGGTTTAGCAGCTTACCAGCAGCAGATTTTGTCGCTGTTGGGGAAAGAGCTATTTGTTGCAGTGCCGCCGGATAGTTTTCACATCACCCTGGCAGATCTGATCTGGGACAGCACCTATCGTCACACTAGCGAAACAAACCCCAGCTTCGAGGCGCAGCTTCAAGCCCAAATTGCCCAAATCTTCCAACAATCTGGGGAACTGACGGAACACCGAGCCATTCAGTTTCAAGTCCTGGGGCTGATGGTGATGACGCGGGCGATCGCAGTTTGCCTGTCGCCGACTGATTCGCACTCCCACGATCGACTACTGAAGCTGCGCCGCAACATTTACCAAACCCACGATCTGATGGGCTTGGGCATTGAGCAGCAATATTACTTTACGCCTCACATCACCCTGGGCTATTTTGGCGAAATTCCGCCGGCTGACCAGTTGGGGCAACTTGTCGATCGCTTTGAGGCATTGAACCAGCAGTGGATCGGTAGAGCGCCCCAGGAGCTTCGAGTTCAACGGGCGGAGCTGCGAAAGTTCGACGATATGACTCGCTACTATCGTCAGCCAGATTGGGCCGTGCTGGAGTTTTGAGGGAAAGCCGGAAGCTGGAGGATCACGCGGATCATCGGCTTCTGCTCAACTGTTTCTAAAATTGCAACCGATCGCTGGAACTAATCATCAGTAAAGTAGTTCAAAACTAAATGAAACCTCTCGTGTGCTAGTTTGCCTGGTGTCACACTCATGATGATGAATTCTTCCCCTCGGCGATTGCAATTTCCCTGTCTCTCCCAAGTTGCTCTTATTGCAGCGCTTTCGGCAGGAGGAGTTTTGAGCGGACTGGTTCCTCAACTGTCCCACCGTTCCCTAGCTCTTTCCTTCGAGTCAGCTGCTCTGGCCCAGTCCAACAACCAGATCGAGAAGTACGCCAAAGTTGCTTACAAAATTGAGCTACTGCGCCAACAACTTTACCAAGAAGCACGGGAAAAGATGGGCGGCAA
>DATNQR010000667.1:0-2693 GCA_036703905.1 Thermosynechococcaceae cyanobacterium | reverse complement strand
TGCCAATGTCCTGGGCGTGAACCCAGATTTTTCCCTGCCTACGCCATCCTGGGGCAAGGGGAACAGACAAACGGCTAATAAGCCGCCATCCCGGAGGGGTAGAGGCTTGAACATAAAATGGCGCGCTCTGGGTTACAAACTCAGTAGAGTTGACCGCCTCTTCAATTGTCTGAGTTGCGTACAGATCGTTGAGAACGGTTAGAGACCAAACCGCCAACTTCTCAACAGAGTTGATCGAAGATGGGATGTCGGCAATGTTTAGAACAGTCATAGAAGAAGCTTTAAAGATTGAATCTATTAAAACGCTTTCCTATCTGGTTTTCGGAGTAGCCTTCTGCCGTTTCTAGGCTAAATTTTAGGCAAGGTGTAGCCGTCAAGCCCTACAATGCCTTGTAGTCCTCGTTTCCGCCTACTGCCTCCAGTGATTCGAATTCCCCTGGGGGTATTTTTCAAAGCTTTGTAGCTTCTTAAAGGCAAGGGTCGCCTTTTGTTCTTGAGAAGCTGCAAAGTTCTGATCAGCAGTCAAGGCAAGGCTGATTCACCTGGACTGTTGATAGCAACTTCATCGCGATCGTCACTGCCTCTTGAGTACCGAATTTTCGTTTCAATCGATTGCTGCCTGTCAGGACACCCAAGCGCGAGTAGGCATCTTCAACACTCCCCACGGAGCCGTAGAAACGCCCCGCTTTATGCCCGTCGGGACGCTGGCAAACGTCAAAACCGTCGCGCCCGACCAGCTGAAGGCCACTGGAGCGCAGATGATCCTGGCTAACACCTACCATCTGCATTTGCAGCCTGGAGAAGGCATCGTAGCGCAGGCTGGTGGACTGCACCGCTTCATGGCTTGGGACGGGCCAATCCTGACCGACTCCGGTGGGTTTCAAGTGTTCAGTCTGAGTGAGATGCGATCGATCTCTGAAGCAGGAGTAACGTTTCGCTCTCCCCGCGATGCGCAAATGATTCACCTTTCACCGGAAAAATCGATCGAGATTCAGAATGTGTTGGGAGCCGACGTGATCATGGCTTTCGATGAATGTCCGCCCTATCCGGCTTCACGAGAAAGCGTCATTGAAGCTACCGATCGCACTTTCCGCTGGCTAAAGCGCTGCATTTCCGCCCACGGTCGCACGGATCAGGCACTCTTCGGCATTGTTCAGGGTGGTGTATACCCCGACTTACGCCAGAATGCTGCTCGGCAGCTTGCCGACCTAGATCTAATTGGCTACGCGATCGGTGGCGTAAGCGTGGGGGAACCTACCGAATTGATTCAAATGATCGTCCAGGCCACAGCCCCCCATCTGCCGCCCAACAAGCCCCGCTATCTCATGGGCGTGGGCACGTATCGGGAAATTGCTCAGTCGATCGCTGCTGGGGTCGACCTGTTCGATTGCGTTATCCCAACTCGTCTCGCCCGCCATGCCAGCGCTTTCGTGGCTGGAGAGCGCTGGAACCTGAAGAACGCCAGATTTCGGGAAGACTTTGCACCTCTGGACGAGGCCTGCCCCTGCTACACCTGCCAAACCTTTAGCCGCGCCTACATCAGCCATCTCGTGCGATCGCAGGAACTCTTGGGCTACACGCTGCTGTCCATTCACAACATCACCGAACTGATCCAGTTCACCCAGCGCATTCGTCAGGCTATTCTCCAAGGCACATTCAAAGCAGAGTTTGGGGCTTGGCTATCGGAGCCGATCGTCCCCTAACCTTTGCTCATGCTGCCTTCTGTAACTTTCGGGTGTTGTCGTAAAGACTTTGAGCAAACTCATCAAAGCGCTGAGAGAGCTTTTGATCTTTCAGCGTGCCATCGGGGCCAAAAGCCTGCCACACCTGACCGATCGCCACTTGCTCAGGAATCACCCAAGCGTGAACCCAGCGCAAAATCGTCCGCAGATCATTCAGCGCATTGCTATTGGATTGTCCACCCAAAACACTGATTAGCCCCGCCACTTTGTCAGAGAGTTGGTCAAAGCTCATCAAATCCAGTGCATTCTTTAGCACACCACTCACGCTACCGTGATACTCCGGCGTTGCCAAAATTATGCCATCGGCCTGTTTAAATGCTGTCTGGAGCCGCACCACATCAGGGTAGTCCGGGTAATCATCTCCCCCATCGCAAAACGGCAGATTCAGGGTACGCAAATCAAGAATCTCTACCTCTGCCCCCAAAGACTCTAGGCGTTGACCAACCAGATTGAGCGCTTGCTGACTGTAGGAATCGGGACGCAGGCTACCAGCGATACCAACAAACTTAACCATGAGCGGCAGTCCTAAAGGGTTAGAGTAACTAAGGATTCTATCTCATACTCATAACGAGTATGAGTTAATACTAACGATTTAGCCCTTTCCTTGTCAAGCTGAACAATATAGCCATAGCCTCATACCCAATGTTTTAAGTTGTCTGTCTACAGCTATAGACCTTGAATTCTCTCTAGAACTTGAAGTCTTTTCACGAACCTGCTTAAGGAGCTTGATCCTCGTCCCAAAAACTCATCACCTATTCAGACAGCCTCTGAGCAGGGTTTGCGTCCGCTAGGATAGAGACATTACGCTAGGCTAGGCTTTAGAGAGTCTTCGGCATCCACACAGTAAACCTCACACAGCTAGAGAGCTATCGGTATGAAAGGTTTTGGCATCAGCAAATGGGTTCAGCGATCGACACGTAAAGGTTCCACCACCAAAGGAATGATCACGAT
>DATNQR010000666.1:0-6139 GCA_036703905.1 Thermosynechococcaceae cyanobacterium | reverse complement strand
GCTTTGGCGAGTGCAGGCTTGGGCTTTTGGGTAATCCCGGTGCTGCGGAGGCTCAAGGCGGGGCAGATCATCCGTGAGGATGGGCCTCAGACGCACCTGAAGAAAGCCGGAACTCCCACAATGGGAGGCATTTTCTTCATTCCCGTAGCGATCGCTGTGGCTTTGATCTGGTCAAGCTTTTCGGTTCCGGTTGTAGCGGTTTCCGCTGTCACCTTGGCTTACGGCGCGATCGGCTGGCTGGATGACTGGCAAATCATTCGCCGCAAGTCCAACAAAGGTATTTCGCCCAGAATGAAGCTGGGGCTGCAAATCGGATTCGCCAGCCTGTTTTGCCTATGGCTAGCCCTGACTCAACCCGTCAGCATTACCACGATCGCTCTGCCCCTTGGTTTGGGTCTGCCCCTCGGTCTGTTGTTCTGGCTTCTTGCCGGCTTCACCTTGGTGGCGGAGAGCAACGCAGTCAACCTGACTGACGGCGTGGACGGACTGGCAGGTGGAACAGTGGCGATCGCGCTGCTGGGTTTGGGCGCACTGGTGGGCCCCACATCCCCCGACCTGATGCTGTTCTGCGCGTGCTTGAGCGGTAGTTGCCTTGGCTTTGTGGTGCACAATCGCAATCCAGCGCGGGTATTCATGGGCGACACAGGTTCTCTGGCCCTGGGCGGAGCGCTAGCGGCGGTGGCGTTGTTAAGCAACAACTTGTTTGCGCTGCTGATTGTGAGCAGTTTGTTTCTAGTGGAAACTCTCTCCGTAATGGCACAGGTGGCCTACTTCAAGGCAACTAAAGGGCCGGACGGTGTGGGCAAACGCTTGTTCAAGATGTCGCCGTTCCATAACCATCTGGAGCTTTCTGGCTGGTCAGAGATCCAGATTGTCGGTGTGTTCTACGCCGTTGAAGCGCTGTTGGTGATGTTGGTGCTGGGGTTCCACTAGAAGCCAGAATGTTGGTAGGAGACGATCGCCTATTCAAATTTCGCTCAATTAAATTCCTTGGGACACTGAATCGATCTTGCTATCCACAGTCAAGCAGATCTGTTATGATTGTGTTCCATCACCTGGAGAGGTGGCTGAGTGGTCGAAAGCGGCAGATTGCTAATCTGTTGTACGAATCGTAAGACCGTACCGAGGGTTCGAATCCCTCCCTCTCCGTTCTAAAAGATTGCTACGACTGGCGAAGGGTCAAGTTTGCCGCTACAATCTCCTCACCACGTTTCACGTGAGTGTTTTGGATGGAAGAGGCTGGCACTATGAAACTTGCAGATCGCGATCGCTGGCAGTGGACAAAAGCAGTAATGTTGGGACTCGTCGCCCTAGCTACGGGATTTGTGACGGCGGCTTGCCAAGAGGCAGCACCCCCTCCTAGCTCAAGTGGCACTGCTTCGCCAGCATCTTCAACGGCAGGAGCGAAGGGACTTAAGATTGGCTCTTTGCTGCCCTCTACCGGAGACTTGGCCTCAGTCGGTCAACCCATGCTGGCGGCTGTTCCCCTTTTAGTGGAAACAGTGAACAAGTGCGGTGGCGTGAATGGTGAGCCGGTCACTCTGATAAGCGTTGATGACCAGACTGATCCAAACGCTGGTGTGGAGGCGATGAGCAAGCTGACCAACGTGGACAAAGTGGCAGGTGTAGTTGGCTCTTTTGCCAGCAGCGTTTCTATGGCTGCCGTCCCGGTTGCTGTTCGGAACAAAGTCGTGCTGATTTCCCCTGGCAGCACCAGCCCAGAGTTCACTAAGCGCGCTACGAAGGGAGACTTCCAGGGCTATTGGGCGCGAACGGCTCCCCCGGATACCTATCAAGCTCAGGCCCTGGCTAAACTGGCCAGTGAGCGGGGACTCAAACGGGTTGCCATCGTAGCCATCAACAACGACTACGGTGTGGGCTTTGAGAAGGAGTTTGTGGAATCCTTCAAGAAGCTAGGTGGCACAATCACGAATGAAGCCAAGCCCACGCGCTACGACCCAAAGGCCACTACGTTTGAGACGGAAGTTCAAGCAGCCTTTAGTGGCAAGCCAGAAGCGGTAGTGGCGATCGCCTACTCCGAAACAGGGGCGCTTCTACTCAAAACTGCCTATCAGCAAGGTCTCAGCAAAGGGGTACAAATCCTACTCACCGACGGCTCCAAATCTGACCAGTTTCCAGCACAGGTGGGCAAAAGCAGCGATGGACAGTTTATCTTGACAGGAGCCGTGGGCACGATTCCAGGCGCAGACGGTAAAGCTTTGCAGGAGTTCACTACTCTCTGGCAAGCCAAGTTCGGCAAGCCCCCAGCAGAATACGCAGCCCAAGCGTGGGACGCAACTGCCCTACTGGTTCTGGCAGCACAGTCCGCTAAAGCTAATACAGGCGACAGCATCAAGAGCAAGCTGCGGGAGGTGGCAAGCGGGTCAGGTAAGGAGGTGAGTGACGTTTGCCAAGGGCTGGAACTACTGAGGAAAGGCGAAAAGATCAACTACCAAGGAGCCAGTGGCAATGTGGATGTTGACGAGAACGGTGATGTGGTAGGCGTGTACGACATCTGGCAAGTTGAGAAGGACGGCAAGCTGAAGACGATTGGTAAGGTAAGCCCCAGATAGAGGTGTTCCGACAGCATCAACGAGAGCCTAAACGATCGCCCACTAGGGCCCAGTCACCACGTCCGGCGATCGTTTAGACTCTCAGCTTTAGAAGTTGTAGCCTACTCCCAGCAGCAGTCCAAAGGACACCCGATCAAGGAAAGTGACGTTAAAGGCAGCATTGCCGGTGAACTGAGCGCCGAGGGGAATATCGACTCCAGCCGTTGCCAGCAAATTAAAGGTGTCGTCGGAATCGGTGGCAATGGCGAAACCTCCCCCAACGTAGGGCGCGACACTGTAGCTACCTACCGAGCCAACACTAGCAAAGTCGTAGGTGACAGGCAGCAGGATAGTGATGTTATCGCCAAACAGCACGGCCGGACGAGCAGACAGGCGATCGGTTAACCCAATCTTGCTCAGAATCACGAAGCTGCCGTTTCCTACTGCTGTGCTGTCGCCAACGAAACCAATGTTGCCGCCCACGCCAAAGTAGCTGCTGCTCGATCGAGTCGCTCTGCCTGGAGTGATGCCCTGAGCAATCTCCACTCCACGAGCTGAATCGGTTGCAACCGTGGGGATCACTGGAGTCAACAAGCTGGAGGCGCTGGTTTCTGCTGATCCGGGTACAGGCACTGGGACAGGCTGAGTGAACTCGATCGTCTGCTTTGCTGCCGTTTGCTCAGGAGCGATCGCTGCGGCGGGGGTGACGGAAGGAGCCTTACTCGTCTCCGTTACAGGGGATAGCGGTGCAGAGGACAGGGGACTTGAGGGAGGCAGCACTTGGGAAGCGGCAGAAGGCTGAGATGGCTCAGGAAAAGCAGGTGCAGGTTCAGCCTCAGCTCGCAGCGCTAAAGCGGAGCAAGCCACGCTGCCGATCGTCAGAGCTAATGACAGGAACGCATGATTTGGGAAAGCCATAGTCTAAATCTCCTCACAGCAAGGGGCGCATCACGGGCAACCTGTTTTTCAGCTTCGTGCCCGTTCCCTTCTTTATAGGCGATATGCCTTAGTGAGAGAAATCGATCGATTGGAGGAGATTGATCAAAACAGGCTCAAGGAGACTCCCCAACTCGGAAGCGTACCCCTCGATCGGGAGCTTGAATCCTGAAGAAATCTAGCGGCCCACTGGAAACTGGAGCAGGCGAAAGATCTAAGTTACGAGGAACAAAAGTGGGCAGAACGATTCTGGAAGGACTCTGCGGCACTTGAATTGAATTAGAAACGCCGTTTAAGGTTTCCCTAGCATAGGGTCTGCTCTCGGAAGCAGTTGTGGGAGAACCTATAGAAACGGGTTGAGTTTGAAGCAGTGCCGCCCCCTGGCTAACCACAGGCTGGGCTACAGCTCTCTGCATCAACGTTGTTGAACCTGTAACGATCGTACCAAACGTAACCAGAGCTATCGTTATACGCTTCATGGTCATAGGCTCCTGGGTAGATCCTGCGGACAAGAGCAGAGAAAACAGCTCTCACGCAACCTAACTGAGATGTGCCAAAAATCCAGGGAGCTTTGGGCAGTTTGTCAGGTGGCACAAGGTCAACCTAGGGCTGGGATACGCGATCGGGTTCAATCTCCCGCTCACTCATGCCTTGCTCAACCAAGTGCTTCGCTTCCAGGCGGCTCAAACGCTCATCTAACCGACTGAGAACTTGACTCTGCCGAGCCACAATCTCCGGTAGAGCACCTAGGCTTTGAATCAAATTCTCCAACGTGGAAAGCCGATGGTTTAGCTGGGACAGGTCTTCATCTTGCTGCCCTAACCCACCCGCTAGAAGCTCGACACTGTTGAGAGAATCCTCGATCGCGTGGAGCCGTACTTCAGGGACTGCGATTGTGCTGGACTCTGGGGAAACTAAATCAGCACGCTTCGCGGAAGATTCCTCTAGACTTGCAACCCTGTCGGCCAACTCAGAAACCGACAGATTTCGATGCTGCAAATCGGTAATCATTGCCGTGAGTTTGGCAATCAAAGCTTCTATATCACCGTAAGCCAAGGCTCGATCGCTGCCCTGGGGTAAGGAAGATAGCAGGGAACGCTGAGTCTCTACTCCTTGTCTTAGGAGCCGCGTCATACCGTAGGTCATGCTGACTATTTCTTCTTCGATCGTACTTAGCAGAACTGTTCCCACCGCTTGAATCAACCGAAAGTCAATCGTTGTTGCCGCATTAGTCGCCATTGCCTCAAGTTCTCCAAATTTCAACCCGTCGATTCGATATTCACACTGACCATTGAATCGTTCCAGGGTGTTGCCCACTTGAACTCAATCTACGCAGGTTCTTGTGAAATGTCTGTCAGTCCGAAGGGTGAATCTTGAAACGGAGGTAAAGGAAAGTCCAGAGCCGTAAAATCACCATAAAACAAGGGACGCGATCGCGCCCCTTGTTTTGTGAATGAAACCTGCTGAGTTAAATTAGTTCAGGTGTAGCAGTAGACAGGCAGCCATAGCCTCACAGGATATGGCCGCAAATCCGCTCAAGTAGATTGGCCCAGCTAAGCGAGTCTGACTACACGCTGGCAGCGATTTTTGCAGGTTGAGCCGTCAAGCGCTCGTAGGTAGCCCGCATCTTCAGACCCGTCAGCACTTGAAACAGACCCGTGCCATTGTTGGAGCCAGGGTAATCGCGGTGTTGCAGCAATAGCTCAGTCAACTCACCGTCGTACTTGGTGGAAGTTTTGCTGAGGTGTTGCTCAATGTAGATTACTTCTTCTAGCTTATCGAACTGCCCGTCCACTTCCAGCACAGAGACGCTGCGACCGTAGTGGGAATCGGGGCCGTAGTACATCTTGATTCCAGGGTAGGAACAGGTCAGCTTGCGACCGCACGGAGTCCAGTCGATCGTCGAACCTTCGTCAAATAAGTAGGCAGGCTCAAGCCCCTCTACACCATCCTGCTGAATCATTTGAACTCGCAATACCTTGCGCTCTTTGTCATCTTTGATCAACTTGGTGGGCAGAACTTGCAGGACGACATCGGCGAATTCTTTCTGGGGATCAATGTAGGCTTTGAAGTCAGGGCGACGGGCATTGATTGCCGCCAGCACGTCTTCATAAGTGTGTCCCCGCTCTGACATATCTCGCTGGATCTTCCAGGCAATTTTTACCTCGTCGCTGATATCGAGATAGACGCTGAAATCAAGCAACCCGCGCACTCGCTCATCGTACAAAGGGTGCAGCCCTTCGATCACCACAATGTGGTTCGGTTCAATGCGTTCGGGAGGATCGATCAAGCCCGTCTCGTGGTTGTAGATGGGTTTGTCGATCGCTTCACCGCTCTTGAGCGTTCTGATCTGCTCATACATCAGGTCAAAGTTGTTAGCTCTGGGATCGAGCGCCGTGATGCCGGTTTCTTTACGCTGCTTCCGATCCAGACTGTGGTAGTCATCTAGGCAGATTACCGTGACGAAATCTTCCCCAAACAAATCTGTTAATCGGCGCAAAAATGTAGATTTACCGCATCCGGAGTCTCCGGCAACACCAATTAGAACCACGCGATCCAGCTGACTGGTCATAGCTTCCCTCTAATGCAAAACTTACTTCTCCAATGAGCTTTAAGCAAGCTAAATTCTTAGCCCGGAGGTCACCCCGTCG
>DATNQR010000665.1:0-4449 GCA_036703905.1 Thermosynechococcaceae cyanobacterium | reverse complement strand
ATTCACCGACCCCAGCCTCAGTGTTCGCGGTGGTAATCCCATCTTGTTTCCGATCTGCGGCAATTTACCGGACAACACCTACACTTACCAGAACCAGCAGTACACCCTAAAGCAGCACGGCTTTGCCCGCGAATTGCCCTGGCGGGTCACAGCTCAAGATCCCGATGCAGGCAGTCTGTCTCTGACTCTGGAGAGCAGCGAGCAGACGCGATCAGGCTACCCCTTCGAGTTTTTGCTCACCTTCACCTACACGCTCCAGGGCAATCGGCTGAGCGCACACCAAACTGTAACCAATGGCTCCCGCGAACCGCTTCCTTTCTCGGTCGGGTTCCATCCCTACTTCGCTGTAACGGACAAAACTCATCTAGAAGTCGAGATTCCAGCCTCTCAATTTCAAGACAACCGCACTAAGACGATCGAAGCTTTTGAAGGTCAGTTCGACTTCGATCGAGACGAAATTGATGCTGCATTCCGACCACTCTCAAGCAATATCGCTAAAGTGCGTGACCTCCAGCAGCGAACGGAACTCACCCTAGAGTTCAGTGATGCTTTTTCCACCCTGGTGTTCTGGACGCTCAAAGGCAAAGACTTCTACTGCCTGGAACCCTGGTCGGCTCCCCGCAATGCGCTGAACACAGGCGAAAACCTGCTGCACGTTCCCCCTGGCGGCAGTCTGGAGACCAGTTTCCACCTCTCTGTCGATTCTCTGTGAGCGATCGAGGCTTCACTATGCAAAAGCACTTGGGGCAAAAGCAGTTAGCGTGGATCGGTCTAGGAGCATTAGCTTTGGGCGCAATCAGCAGCTTAGCGCTGACTTCCTCGCCCAAAGCTGGGCTGGAATTCTGCAATCGCGGTAATCGGGGTCGAGCGATCGTAGCGGTGGCCTATCCCGACGATCGCAACGGCTGGGTTACAGAAGGCTGGCTGGAGCTTGATGAGGGCGAGTGCCGCACGGGAATCAGCCAAGTCCTCAGCAACCGTTACTACTACTACTTTGCGGAAACCGAAAAGGACTACAAATGGAAGGGCGATCGGGCCTTCTGCGTGTCCCGGGTTAAGTTCACGTTTGCTAAATCTGATCAACAGTGCAAGGGCGAAAAGTCCCGCTGGGAGAACTTCCGCGAACTGGATACGGGTAAAGATGTCGGGGCCTACACCCTCAACTTGCAGTAGGGCATTGGGGTGCATTCCAGAGATGAAGAAGGTTCAGGTTTCTTCATCTCTCCAGTTTTTCTGCTACAGGGTGAGCGGTTCGGGCAAGTCTATTCTGCTTCCATCATTCAGCGGCAACCCATCAATTTACGATCGGGTTGCGGTTTCTAGCCACTCAAAGGTTTTGTCGAGCTGTTCTAGGGTGATCAAACCGTATTGCCATAGGACGATCGGCAGCAGGTTCGGAACAGTCTCCTGACGCAATCCCACAGCGATCGAGTCTGCTGGAACGAACAACTCGTTCTGGAGAAATTGAATTAGTTGGATTTGGGTTAAAGACATAGACAGGCTCTCGATCGACGATGCTCTGATGAAGCAGGACAATTGTACTTTTGACTCGCGGAATCATGACATTAGTTCAAGATTCTTCTAATTTGCTTTATATTGCTTTACGGCTGTAGACAGACAACTTAGAACGTTGGGTTTGAGGGGGATGTGGGGCAACACCCCTCGTCCTAACCTATGAGGCTAGGCTATAGGTTGGGTTTGAGATTTGTTAACCTGCCCAACCCCTAGCTGTGCCGTTCTCCTGCCTCAGGGCGACTACAAAGCCTCTGTACTAGGCATCAATATATACCAGGCATCAATATATTGGCACCAAAATATTTACACTGAGATACTCAAGACTCTACAGGCTCTACCTCACTTCAGAATCCGTAAGCTGCCCCCTCACCCCGTGGATCGGCTGCCCCTTCTAGCCAACCGTCTGATGTCCGCACAATTATGTCGGCATTGCCCCAGTCCGATCGTTCTTCAATCGTGTGGCCGCGGCGGCGCAACTCTGCCAGAGTCAGCGTATCAAAGCCCCACCGCTCTACCTTCAGCGTGTCGGGCAGCCACTGGTGATGCAGACGTGGTGCAGTCACGGCTTTCTGAGCGCTCATATCGTACACCAGCACGTTCAGAATCACCTGCAAAACCGTTGTGATGATCGTGCTACCTCCGGGCGCACCTGTCACTAGGCGCAACTGACCGTTCTGGGTCACGATCGTTGGAGTCATGCTGGAAAGCGGCGTTTTACCAGCGGCGATCGCGTTGGCATCGCCGCCTACCAACCCAAAGGCGTTGGGCGTATTGGGAGCACTGGCGAAGTCGTCCATTTCGTTGTTCAGCACAATGCCCGTGCCCGGAACCACAACCCCAGCCCCAAACCCCAGGTTCACCGTGAAAGTGAGACTGACGGCGTTGCCTTGGGCATCAACGACGCTGAGATGGCTCGTGTCATGAGACTCCTGCTTGAGGCGTTGCAGGGTGGCTCGATCGACGGGCCTTACTTGGCGGGAGGGTCTAGCTTTCTGGAGGTTAATTTCCTGCCGCCGCCGCTGCCCATAGGCAGGACTGACGAGCGCTGCCACGGGAACCTTAACAAAATCTGGGTCGCCCAGGTGCTCCGAGCGATCGGCGTAAGCAATCCGCATCGCTTCCACCAGCAGGTGCAGTGCATCGGGATTGTGCCAGCCCAGCGCTTTGAGGTCAGTGTCGCCAATGATATTGAGCATTTGCAGCAGATGCACACCGCCGGAGGAAGGCGGCGGCATGGAGCAAACCCGATGTCCTCGAAAATTGCCGCACACTGGATTACGCCAAATGGGGCGATACTGCTTCAGATCTTGCTGCGTGATCAAGCCGCCGTTGACTTGCATATCCTTCGAGATCGCGTCCGCCAGCTTGCCCCTGTAGAAACTTTGAGGATCAGCCGCGATCGCCTGGAGGGTTTGGGCTAGATCTCTCTGTACCAGGACATCTCCCGGTTGCAGAGGAGTTGTGCCATTGCGGCTGAAGATCTGCCGCGCCGCCGGATTTTGCAGCAGCGTTGGGCTGGAATTGATCGCCGCCACAAACTGCGAACTAACTGGAAATCCTCGCTCTGCCAGGGCGATCGCCGGAGCCGCTACAGTTCTCCAGGGCAGCTTACCGTAGCGTTGATGCACAGCGTACAAGCCCGCGATCGTGCCAGGAGTTGCCACTGCCAGGTAACCATTCTGGCTCAAGTTAGGGCGCACCTTGCCTGCTGCATCCAGGTACAGATTCCGTGTTGCTGCTAGGGGCGCCCGTTCCCGAAAGTCTAGCGCCTTGATTTCGCCTGTTTTGCCGTCCCGCAGCAGCAAAAACCCGCCACCGCCAATCCCTGCTGAGAACGGCTCCACCACCGAGATCGCTAGAGTAGTGGCCACCGCCGCATCAATAGCGTTTCCCCCACCTTGTAGCATCGCTAGCCCCGCTTCGCTAGCTGCCGAATGAGCCGAAACCACCATGCCCTGCTTGGCTCGATCGGGATAGGGTGCAGCGTGGCCGCTCTGATCCAGAGGCAGCAAAACGGACAGGACAACCCAGATTGAGATGGAAAGTCGCCGATCGATCGTCCGCATCTCTTACCGCCGCCAGATCACTGCGCCTCAGTGTAGCTTGCAGAGGTAATGCTTCGCCTCAAGCTTCGCCTTTGCGATAGCCATAAAAATTGATGTGGTAGTCAGTAATCCGAACGCCAGTTTGCTGCTCAATTTGTTCAATCAAAGCCGCTGGTAGCTCGACATGAACATCCAGAATCTGGTTCGTGTCGAGACAGTTGACGTGGCTGTGGGAATCGCTGACGTTACCGTAGAGTCGCCCATCCGATCGCTCCACGCACTCAATAATTCCCTGGCTGGACAGCGCCTCTAGGTTTTGATACACCGAAGTATGCCCAATGTCTTTGCCTAGACGGTTGAGACGATCGTAGATCTCTCTGGCAGACAAATGCTCCTGCTCCTGCCACAGCAATTCCAGAATGAAGCGACGCTGGCGACTCAGGCGCATCCCCAAGGTTTGGCACTGCTCCAGAGCATCTTCAAGGCAGCGAATGGATTTGGAAGCGACAACATCGTTCTGCATAGTCAACGGCTCTTAATTCCTTGTCGTTCAGTGACGAGCCTACTCTTCTTCAGAATTAGAAGTACTCTTTACAATTCAAAGTACAAGTTCAGAGTGGAGTTTTAGAGATCTGGGAAGCGATCGCTCTCACGCCTCAGGGAACGCTAATGCCCTAAATTCTTGTCTGGGAAGGCTACTGTAGACTGGGACACCTAATACAGTTCTACCATATGCTAAAGCAAACTCGCTACAGGTTTACTTTAGGCTCCTGAGAACTTCGCTCAAAAATGCAAATTCCCAGCCTTTCTAAAAGATCAAGGGTCTATGTTCAACTTTATCCAATTTATCCAAACTGTACGATCTGAAGCGGCGGCAGCTCTAGCAAGT
>DATNQR010000664.1:0-7482 GCA_036703905.1 Thermosynechococcaceae cyanobacterium | reverse complement strand
ACATCGCAACCACCCACCTCTAGATGATCGCGATCGTTGACACGGGCAGTCAGAGGCAAAAGCTGCTGATTAGGCGAGGCATCTGCTGTAGGCTTGGTGGCTAGATGCTCAGTGGCTAAGTACTGAAGGCTGGAATTCTGAACTTCTGAGGGACGAGTCGATACCATCACGAATCCTGGCGCTGAGTTGATGAGCTGAGTTGATGACTAGAGCAAGCTGACTAAAGCAAGCTGACGGGAGAGCGAAGTCCTGCTTCTATCCAGTCTACAATCGTCCGTTGTGCATCCCCCCACAAATCAACCACACAAATCAACCATTTGTGCCCATTCTGCACCTTCAACCCCTCACTGCCGACCTGCTGCCCAGAGTTGTGGAACTCGATCGGCGTTGCTTCGGCAAGCTCTGGTCACTTGATGGCTACCAGCGCGAGCTAGAAAGTCCAAATAGTGAGCTGCTGGTCTTTACGCCTCCACTCCTCACGCCTCCACTCCTCACGCCTCCACTCCCCATGCCTCAACTTCTTGCTCTCGGCTGTTACTGGGCCATTTTGGAAGAAGCACACATTACGATCGTCGCGATCGATCCTGACTACCAGCGTCAGGGGATAGGTCAGGCGATGCTCTGGGCGCTCTTGACTTCAGCGCAGAAGCGAGGGCTGGAACGGGCAACGCTAGAGGTGAAAGCTTCCAACGAAGCGGCGATCGCGCTTTACCAAAAGTTTGGGTTCCGAGAAGCAGGGCGCAGGCGGCGCTATTATCCAACGGGGGAAGATGCGCTGATTCTATGGCGAGGCGATTTGCAGTATCCGCAGTTTGCTCAGACGTTGCAGCAGTGGCGACAGTGGGTGGACGATCGACTTGAAGCTTCAGGTTGGCGAATGGCTGGCCCTACTTGACATGGTGAGCCACAAAGAACCTTGATCCCGAAACCTCTCCCACAGAAAAGAGGCTTTCAGCCACAGCTGTAGACAGACAAATTAGGATATTGGGTTTGCAGAGGGTGTGGGGGCGCTGCCTCAGCCAGGAGTGGAACCTCTGCACTCCGTCCTAACCTCTGAGACTGTGGCCACGTCGCAATTTTAGGGAATGTAAAAAATTACTGCTTTGTCAATAATGAACATCTAAATCGGTTAGCCTACTGCACAGTAATTTCCCACGATGGAGCTTCTCTCAATGAAATACGTAGGACTAGGCAAACGATTTGTTGCCCTTCTCATCGACGGCATCATTCTTCAGTTTGTGAACTACCTGATTGCAGCAGTTACTGGTGGCACAACCGAAGGAGGATACAGCGTTCAGGGGCCCGCTGCCCTGCTCGTGTTTGCAGTAAACATTGGCTATGGAGTGGTGCTAGAGAAGATCCAGGGAGCCACTCTAGGCAAGCAAGTGGTCGGCATCAAAGTTGTGAGAATGGATGGCTCACCGATCGATTGGTCGGAGGCGGTGATTCGGAACCTGCTCAGAATTGTAGATTTCCTGCCGTTCCTCTATATTGTCGGGGTGGTTTTGATCTCCAACTCTCCCCTCAGACAGCGTTTTGGCGATCGCATCGCTAAGACTGTTGTAGTGGAGAAGAACAGCGTCTAAGATTCCCGGTTGGCAGAGTTGGGCTAATATATTGAGACTGAATAGTGATAGCAGTCTTAATGGTTTCTCCCCATCCGGTTTATCCCGTCCTCTGGCAAAACGATCGCGCTGTGCTGATCGATCAAACCCGACTACCCAATGAGTACGATGTCGTGTCGATCCATGACCACGAGGCGATGGCAAAGGCGATCGAAACGATGATTGTGCGTGGCGCTCCGGCGATCGGGGTGGCGGCGGCCTACGGGATGTACTTGGGCGCACGGGAGATCCAGACTGATGATCGAGCCGAGTTTCTGGCGCAGCTAGAGCAAGTGGCCCAACGCCTGCAAGCCACCCGTCCCACGGCGGTAAACCTGTTCTGGGCGATCGACCAGATGATGAAGGTTGCCCGACAGCCTGACTCTGTGACGAACCTGAAAGCTCAACTGCTGCAAACAGCCCAAGCTCTCAACGCCGACGACGTGCGAACCTGCCAGCAAATTGGAGCTTACGGCTTGGCCGCCTTGCCTAGCAGTCCCGCCAAGCTGAGAATTTTGACCCACTGCAACGCAGGCGCTCTGGCCACCGCCGGTTACGGCACAGCGCTGGGGGTGATGCGATCGGCCTGGTCTGCGGGACGGCTGGAGCGAGTCTACGCCGACGAAACCCGACCGAGACTTCAGGGAGCCAAGCTCACCGCCTGGGAGTGTGTCCAGGAAGGCATCCCCGTTACCGTGATCACCGACAGCATGGCCGCTCACTGTATGCAGCAGGGAATGATCGATGCAGTGGTGGTGGGAGCCGATCGGATTGCGGCCAACGGTGATGCAGCCAACAAAATTGGAACCTACAGTGTGGCTCTAGCGGCGAAAGCTCACGGGATTCCCTTCTTCGTAGCGGCTCCGTTGTCTACGATCGACTTCTCCATCTCAAACGGTAGCCAAATTCCGATCGAGCAGCGCGATTCTAGTGAGATTCACACCGTTGGCGATACGGTTCTTTGCCCTGTGGGGGCTGAGTTCTACAACCCCGCTTTTGATGTCACACCGGCCGAACTGATCGCGGCAATCGTTACAGAGTTTGGCGCGATCGTTCCGGCAGAACTGAAAGCCCGCCTATTCGAGAAGCAAGCCGTTTAGAGGTTGCCTGTCCCTAACGCAAGCCCAGCCAGGTGATTAAATCTTGCCCACTAAACAACTCCAGCACCAGCAGGGCCACAAACCCCAGCATGGCGAAGCGACCGTTTAGCTGCTCGGCATAGGCAGTCCAGCCGAAGGAAGGTTCGGGACGGTTCAATTCAAGCGACACTTTCGGGTCTGTTCTATCTGTCATGGCTCATCCACCTACGGGTTCGGGGTTTTCAGACAAGGTGTCGGCGATCGGCTGTTGAGTTTCCAAGCGCCGCACCGACTCGATTAGTGATCGTACTTCAGAAGTGCCTGCGGAGGGTTCAAATTGGGCTGGGAATTTGCCCTTACGAATCATCCGAATGCCTAGCGGGGCCAGGCTCAACAAGCCTGGCAAATCCCGAAAAGAGTTAGCCACCACCTTCAGCCCAAACAACCGCTCATCGATCCAGCCGCCTTGCTTCACCAACTCCACCAGGGTTTGGCGATGGCGAATTGATCGGCTCACCGGCAGATGAGGCCGATCGAGAATTTCGCCTTTAATTTTGCCGATCTGATCCATCGGCGCAACATCCATCGGGCAAACGGAATTGCAGTAATAGCAGCGAGTGCAGCCCCATGCACCGTCGGTTCCCTGGTTGGATTGCGCCAGCCGCGCTTCGGTTTGCTGGTCGCGGGTGTCGGCTACTAGGCGGTACGCTTTGGCGAGGGCGTGGGGGCCAACGAAGCCGGGATTTACCTCGCGGGCGTTGCATTCGGAATAGCAAGCCCCACACAAAATGCAATTGCCCGTCTGGTTCAGGCGCGATCGCTCTTCTGGCGTTTGCAAGGATTCCCGCTCCTGCACCTGCCGCGCTGATGTGCTGACGTAGGGATCGATCGCCTCCAGATTGCTCCAAAAGCTGGCCATATCCACCACCAGATCTTTAATCACGGGCATATTGCCCATGGGAGCGATCGTGATTTCGGGCGATTGAGTTGAGTCGAGCCGTGCCAGTTCGCTGCCCACATTTTCTTTGCAAGCCAGCGCCGATCGTCCGTTGATCCGCATTGAGCAACTGCCACAGATTGTGTTGCGACAGTTTTTGCGGAATGCCAGACTGCCATCCTGCTCCCATTTGATGCGGTTGAGGCAATCTAGAATCGTATTTCCAGCTTCTACTTCCAGGGTGTAGGTCTGGAGGCGCGGGGTGGCCGTTTGGTCTTGACGAAGAATCTTGAAAAGAACTTGCATTCTGGAGCCTGGGCAGGAGTAGAGCAACGTACTCTTCTAGTTTAAGGGTGACGATCGCACAATTTATTTCCTCCGCTCATCACCTAGACCCTTACTTCAAGGGTCTGTTGCTAGTTCTAAAGGCCACCAGTAAGAAATCAGTTACGAGCATCAAGCCGAGCCGTGCCTGCCGCCCATCTTTGGCTTAACCTGCCTGCACTTAACCTGTCTATACCTGTGATACTAGGATGAAAGTATTTTGCCCTTCTTGCCGTGTCTCAGTTGCCTTTAGAATCTTCTCTCCTCAGCCGCACTCCTTTCTTTGATCTGGCGATCGACCTGAAAGCTAGAATGACGGCTTTCTCTGGCTGGGAAATGCCTGTGCAGTATCTGGGCATCTCCCGCGAACACGCAGCCGTTCGCACAGCTGCCGGGATGTTCGACATTTCTCACATGGGCAAGTTCGCCCTAACAGGGAACGTGCTGCCCCAGATCCAGCGCTTGGTTCCCTCCGATCTCAGTCGGCTTCAGCCCGGACAGGCTCAATACACCGTGCTTCTGAATCCTGAGGGCGGCATCATCGACGACTTGATTTTCTACTATCAAGGCCGAGGCGCAGCGGGGGAACGATGGCTGACGATCGTCAATGCCGCCACCAGCCTCAAGGACAAAACCTGGATGCTGGAGCATCTGGACTTGAGCCAGCTAGAATTTCAGGACTACTCCACCACCCAGATTCTGCTGGCTGTGCAAGGCCCGGAGGCGGTTCAGCATTTGCAGCCGTTGGTCAAAGCCAATCTTTCAGAAGTTACCGCCTTTGGGCACTTAGAGGCAGAGGTTTTGGGTACGCCTGGTTTTCTAGCCCGGACAGGCTACACCGGAGAAGATGGTTTTGAAGTCATGGTCGATCCGGCGATCGGCGTGGAGTTGTGGCGATCGCTGCTGACATCGGGGGTAGTTCCCTGCGGCTTGGGCGCACGGGACACTCTGCGACTGGAGGCGGCAATGGCGCTCTATGGTCAGGACATTGACGATACTACAACGCCTCTGGAAGCGGGCTTGGGCTGGCTAGTGCATTGGGATAAGGGCGAGTTCATCGGACGATCGGCTCTGGAAGCGCAAAAGCAGAACGGCGTACCGCGTCGCTTAGTGGGGTTGCAAATGCAGGGGCGCACCATTGCCCGTCACGGCTATCAGGTGTTTTCGGAGGGTGTGCCTGTAGGCGAAGTGACGAGCGGAACCCTCGCCCCCACTGTGGGACAACCGATCGCCCTTGCCTACGTTCCCCCTGCGCTCTCTAAGCCCGGACAGGCGATCGAAGTTGAGGTTCGGGACAAACGTTACCCCGCCGTTGTGGTCAAGAAGCCGTTCTATCGTCGAAAGTAGCGAGGGACAACCGCGATTGAGCGCTTCTGATTAGGGTTTCTAGGTGGTCAGTTTCTCAGACCATCTTAGAAACCTGTTTAAGTTGGAGAGAGCAAAATCAAACCTCGATCGAACAGCGATCGCACTTGCTCCAGCGTCAAACCTGAATCTGTCAGAATTTCCTGAATCGTTTTGCGGCTGTCGTTGGTGTCGGCCGCCTTCAGGAACTCGAACTCCTCTGGGGACAGCTTGATTAGCTGATAGTCATAGTTGAACAAGTGAGGACTTTCCCAGCCGTCCATGCAGGGGTTGCGATCGACCACCGCACTCAACAGCGCTGTATCCGTCCAATCCACTTTAGGCAAGGGTGGGCGACCTAGAAAAAATTCGTAGTGGGTGATGGCACTGGGATTCAGCAGTTCGATCAGGCGATAGCGCTGCCGATCGCTCAACTGCTTTGCCCGCTCTAGCAACTCTGGCTGCTTGGCCAGCAGAGGTTCTAGCTCCCAGGTGCGTGGATTGGAGAAGCCGATGAACTCCAGTCCAGAGGCATCAATTAGCTCAAACAAAGTGTCGATCGTGTAATCAGTTTCCTGGGGATGGACATACATATCGGCAAAGCACTCATCGCGCTGATTCTCGATCGACCAGCGCTCTTTTTCCCGTTGCACCAGCCGATTATTCTCTGGCAGTGCTGCAAAAATTTGCCGCCCCACTTTCACTCCATCTCGATAGTCGCCGCGTTGGTTGCCCTGGAGTAGCCCGATCGCTTCCTGCATGAGCTGAATCTCCCAGCGTCCCAAAGCGGCATAAACGAAAATGTGGAAGATTCCACCGGGAGCCAGTTTGGGAGCTAGGGCCTGGATGCCACGAATCGGGTCAGGCAGGTGGTGCAGCACGCCAACGCAGTTGATCAGGTCAAACTCGCCTTCCAGTTGGGCTACGTCGTAGACACTGAGGTGATGGAACTGGACGCGATCGGCTCCTGATCTCTGGCAGCGTTCCTTCGCCACCGCCAAAGCGCCAGAGGAAAGATCGATCGCGGTAATCTGCGCTTGGGGATTCAAGTGCACCAGGTATTCCGTCCCTACGCCTGTGCCGCAGCCTGCATCCAGAATCCGCACGTCGTCTCGTGCTGGCTTGCGCCCAGTGCAGAAGCTGTAGGCGGCGGGCCAGTTCCAGCGCCAGTTGTGGCCTGGCGGCGGCTCGTCCAGCAGTGGCTCTGGAGGGAAGGGGTAGGTGTCGTAGAGTTTGGCGACGGCGGCGCTGACGGCTTGGGGATCTGGCATGGTGAGGAGATAAGAAGTAGGGCAGCAGTCTATCCTGCTAGGTCAGACTTCCAATTTTCACACCATCCGCACCGCTTTGAGAATTTGCAGGAGTTGCAGGGCCCGATCGTCATCGATCAGGTTCAGTTCCGGCATGATGTGGTAGGTCGCGGGGTCGCCAGCTTGGAGGTAGACAAATCGATAGCTCAAGCCATTCGTGGTCAACCCCCAAACTGATTGCTGCTGCTCCAGGCTGGTGAAAGCGTAGGTCAAAAGTTGGGGTAAGCCGTTGAGAGCCTCTGAGGCGCTGTTCTTGGTTTCTAGAACCAGTACCCAAAGTCGAGTTAAATTGTCTTGGCGGGCTGCCAGCAGATCCATACGGCCCGTGATTTTGGTGTCTTCATCGAGGATCTCGATCGGCGCGATCCCTTGCTCTAGAGAAATATAAATCGGCAGACGGTAGAACCCAGCCAACCGCAGCAGTGGAGCCACGACCAGAAATTGAATCTGCCCTTCCAGGACTCTGCCCACGTTGAGATAGTCGCCAAAGTCATCCCGGATTTGCCGTAGGTCTTGCTGCTCAGTTTCTGTGACTGGCTCCAGCGACAGCAGATCGGAAAATGGTTGCCCGTCTCGACGCTGTAAGTTCAGCAGATGGTGGACTTCATTCAAGCTCAAGTCTTTGGCGGCCAGCGTCACCATATCTCTGCTCCCAGGGCTGAGGTTGCCTTCATTATCATCAATGGTGAGCTATTCGTGACCAGAGTACTGCGTCGAACTCATCAGAAGAGTGGCAGACAGCATTTGTGCAGAACTGGATCGTTGGTCACATTCACCTCTGCTGCCTGGATTCGCCTGTGATGTTGCTGGATCGACTCGTGATCTCTGTAGTTTCGACTAACTCAAGCTCTGCCTATCAACCTCAAAGTTCCACCGTCGATCGC
>DATNQR010000663.1:0-7001 GCA_036703905.1 Thermosynechococcaceae cyanobacterium | reverse complement strand
TGCGGGGGGCGGTGCAGCTCAAAGCGCTGACGGATGGGCAGATTGAGCGCTATCTGAACCAGGTGCGGCCGGGGATGTGGGCCGCGATTCAGGAGTCGCCCCAGATGCAGAAATTGCTGAAGCAATTACTGGGAGAAGAGTTGCAAGAAGAGGTGGGACTACTGCGATCGCCCTTGTTTGTCTCGATCGCCGCGATCGTCTATCAGCCAGAGCAGCCGTTTCGCAGCAAGGCGGATTTGCTGGAGAAGTACATTGATCGACAATTGGCGCTGGGGAAAGATCGGAAAGGGTTCAAGAACCGTAAGTGGGCTTACAAAAACCCGAAGCGGGAGCCGGACTGGAGAGACACGCGGCACTACTTAAAGTGGCTGGCGACTAAGCTGAAGCAGAACAACCAAACCGAACTGCTGATCGAGAGGCTGCAACCAAGCTGGCTGGATACGCCTGCTCAGAGACGATCGTATGCGTTGGCTGTTGGGCTAATTTTTGGATTAGTTCTTGCGCAGATTTTGGGGCTAATTTCAGGGCTGCAAAGTGGGCTGGCTTTTGGACTACCTGCTGGGCTAGTCATTGGAATGGCTAAGATTGAACCTAAAGAGGCATTTAAAATTTCGATGCCTCACGAAGTGCGACTACTAATCTTCAAGCTGATTCTAAGGCAATTGAAGAACTGGCTAGTTTTTGGGCTATGTTTTCTTACACCGTGTTTTATGCTGTCTTTTGGGTTAGTAGGCGGACTAACTATGGGGCTGGCTACTGTACTAATTCTTGGGTTGTGTCTTTTGTTTCAATGTGTTCTAGTTGTTGGGCTACAGCAAGAGTTGAAAAATCTGTCAAAGCCAAACCAGGGTATTTGGAATTCGTTTTCTTTCGCACTCTTCAGCGTTGTCTTAAGCTCTCCCCTCGGGTTTGTCTCTGCCCTCACACCCCATCTTGTCAAAGCTTTCACGGAGGGGAAGTCGGTAGAAACATTGATGCTGGGTTCAATCAAACCAATATCTTCTGCTCTCGTTTTCGGTATCTTCTGGGGGTTGCTGTTCAGCCTCTTTCTCTGTGGTGGTCTCGCTTTTATTCAGCACTTCTGCCTGCGCTTCATCCTCGCTTGTAACCACTCTGCCCCGTGGGACTATGTTTCCTTCCTCAACTACTGCTGTGAACGTCGCCTCCTGCAACCTGTCGGCGGTCGCTATCGGTTTCTGCACAAAGAGCTACTGGAGCATTTTGCCCAGGATGGGGAGGTGGGGTGATGGGTTGGTAGGGAGTCAGCGACTATGATTGAAACATCCAGACTTGCAGCCGCTCCATGGGCAAAACACCGACCCTGCCAAAGTCTCTGCTAACAGTTCCCCCTCTGGAAAATGGCGATCGGCTACGACGGTGGCAAAAAGGTGAAGGGACGCAAGCGACACCTGATGGTGGATACGTTAGAGGATGTCTGAGAAGTCGGATGAGGTAGGGGAACATACCCTAACCACCCAGAAGCGACTACGAAAGAATCAGGGTTTTAGGGTTTGCAGCCTTCACGCTGAGTCGCATTTCAGCCTCCAATCAACCCTTCTCAGACATCCTCTGAGCTTGAGGTTACCGTCGCCGATTTGAGCCGTTGAACCGAGACATTCAGATGTGCTTGCCCTGTCTCAGGGCTTGTTTAGATTTAATCTTCAAACTTTGGGGAGTAAACTTTGAAGAGTCCTTCGGCTGCCAGATTCCCTTCCCATGACGCAAACACACACTCTCAGCAACAGTCACCGTCTCCAGCTTGCCCCTCTAAATCTCCCCCCACGTCTGTTGCTAGGGCCCGGGCCAGCCAACATCCATCCAACTATCCTTGAGGCAATGAGTACGCCGCCAGTGGGCCATCTCGATCCGGCGTTTCTGAAGTTGATGGACGAGATTCAAAGCCTGTTACGCTACACCTGGCAAACTGAGAATGTCCTGACGATCGCCGTAAGCGGCACTGGCTCGGCGGCAATGGAGGCCACGATCGCTAACGCGATCGAGCCAGGCGACGTGATGCTGATCGGCGTTGCTGGCTACTTTGGCAACCGCCTAGTAGATATGGCCGGACGGTATGGCGCAGACGTTCGCAGCATCCACAAACCCTGGGGTCAAGTGTTCGGGCTGGAGGAGCTACGATCGGCTCTGGAAACTCACCGACCCGCAATTCTGGCGCTAGTTCACGCTGAAACCTCCACAGGCGCACGACAACCTCTGGAAGGTGTGGGGGATTTGTGCCGCGAGTTCGATTGTCTGCTGCTGGTAGATACGGTTACGAGTCTAGGCGGCGTGCCGATTTTTCTAGATGAGTGGGGTGTGGATTTAGCCTATAGCTGTAGTCAGAAGGGGCTAGGCTGCTGTCCCGGTGCGTCTCCGCTCACCCTGAGTTCACGGGCCCAAGAGAAGGTGCAACGCCGCCGCTCCAAAGTAGCCAACTGGTATCTGGACACGAACCTGCTGGGTAGTTATTGGGGCAGCGATCGCGTCTACCACCACACCGCCCCAATCAACCTGTACTACGGACTCCGGGAAGCGCTGCGCCTGATTGCTGAGGAAGGTTTGACCAACTGCTGGCAACGCCACCAGAAAAACGTGGAGTACCTCTGGCAAGGACTGGAAGAACTGGGTCTGTCGCTTCATGTCGATCGGCCCTATCGCTTGCCTACCCTGACCACGGTTTGTATCCCCGATGGGCTGGACGGCAAAGTGATCGCCCGCCAGCTCCTTACCGAACATCATATTGAGGTGGGTAACGGACTGGGAGAACTCGCGGGCAAAGTTTGGCGCGTAGGGCTAATGGGTTTTAACAGCCGAACTGAGAGTGTTGACCAGCTACTGACTGCCCTCCGACGGGTTCTCTAAGTTCGGTCTGCTGAATTTCTAGAAACTACTAGACAACAGGGGAGAAGATGATATATAGTCATTAACTGTCGCTAATTTTTAAGTGGCAGCGCTTCTGAGTCGAAACCAAATCTTAGGTTTCTTTATTGAAGCGAGTCCTACAGGAAGGATACTGAGTGGTTCACTGCTCAAGTCTGGGTAGGAGAAACGTACTGGATCTACCGCTCATGCTCTTGGATTGACAGTTTAAGTCGATCGAGCGCTTGTAAAGAACTTTAAGTCTGCGCGTGGGACGTGCAGCTTGAAGTTCTGGCTGATTTCTGGTTGTGACCCACAGGGTCAAAGTGAGGTGAGAGCCGAGAAGTTCTAGCCTTGCGTGAATGTAATGCGTAGAAAGGGAGTCCAGCGCCGTGTCTGTCGGTATCCTCGGTACTAAACTTGGCATGACCCAAGTGTTTGACGAAGCAGGGAAAGCGATCCCTGTGACCGTCGTTCAGGCGGGCCCATGCACCATCACCCAATTGAGAACTGCCCAAACGGATGGTTATTCTGCTATCCAGGTCGGCTTCAGCGAAGTGACTCAGAAAGCCCTCAATAAGCCAGAACTCGGACACTTAGCCAAGTCTGGAGCTTCTCCTCTGCGTCACCTCCACGAGTATCGATTAGACAATCCTGGCGACTATGAGCTAGGTCAACAGCTTAAAGCTGATCTCTTCTCTGCCGGACAGATTGTGGATGTGACGGGAACCAGCATCGGCCGGGGTTTTGCAGGCTACCAGAAGCGCCACAACTTCAAGCGGGGCCCTATGGCTCACGGCTCTAAGAATCACCGTGCCCCTGGATCAACTGGTGCTGGAACCACTCCTGGACGGGTTTACCCAGGCAAGCGGATGGCGGGTCGCTTGGGTGGCACTCAAGTAACCATAAAGAAATTAACAATTGTCCGTGTGGATGTCGATCGTAACCTGCTGCTGATCAAGGGCGCAATTCCTGGTAAGCCGGGAGCGTTGGTGAATATCCTGCCCGAAAAGCGGGTGGGTCGGTAGACAGAGATTGACGAGGCTGGGAGGCTAGACCTCAGAACTGAGCAAGGATAAGAAAATGGTTGATTACGTTGTGAAGGATTGGCAGGGAGCGGAGGCGGGAACAGCCACCCTAGACCTGCGCGTGGCAAAGGCGGAAAGTGCAAATCACATTGTCCACCGTGCTTTGGTACGCCAGCTAGCTAATGCTCGTCAGGGAACTGTTTCTACCAAAACCCGTGCTGAGGTGCGAGGTGGTGGGCGCAAGCCTTGGCGGCAGAAAGGAACTGGACGGGCAAGAGCTGGCTCAAATCGATCGCCCCTGTGGCGCGGCGGTGGGGTCACCTTCGGCCCCAAGCCCAGAGACTACAGCCTCAAAATGAACCGCAAGGAGCGCCGACTGGCCCTGCGGACAGCCTTCCAGGGCCGAGAAGCGGATCTGGTTGTGGTGCAGGAGTTTGCAGACAAACTACCCCGCCCCAAGACAAGAGAGTTGATCAAGGCATTGACCGGTTGGGGTGTGGAGTCTGACGCAAAGGTGCTGCTGATTGTTGCAGAGCGAAGCGAGACGGTATACCTCTCCGCCCGCAATGTTGAGAAGCTCAAAATCATTTCTGCTGACAACCTCAATGTGTTTGACCTACTCGCGGCTGACAAAATTGTTGTGACTGAAGCAGCGCTTACAAAAGTTCAGGAGGTCTACAGTGACTGAATTTAACCCTCGAAAATTGGCGGATTTGGTGCGTCGTCCCATTATCACCGAGAAGGCAACGCTGCTGTTGGAGAACAACCAGTACACCTTTGAGGTCGATCCCAGAGCGACCAAGACCGAGATTAAAGCGGCGATCGAAATGCTGTTTGAAGTCAAAGTAGATGGGATCAGCACCGCCAAACCCCCTCTCAAAGCAAGACGAGTCGGCAAGTTTGCGGGTCATCGTCCTCATTACAAGCGAGCCGTTGTCACTCTGGCGGAAGGCAACTCTATTCCTCTCTTCCCCGAAGTGTAGAAGCTTGCCAGTAGCTACCAGTATTTCTAAGGTTCACGATCGTCTTAGCTAACCAGAGAGATTCACGTTATGGGCATTCGTTTCTATCGACCCTACACCCCCGGTACTCGTGAGCGAGTTGTCTCAGATTTCTCTGAGCTAACTCGGAGCGAGCCTGAAAAATCCCTAACGGTATCTGTGCACCGCCCGAAGGGGCGCAACAATCGGGGTGTAATCACCTGCCGTCACCGAGGTGGTGGGCACAAACGTCTCTACCGCATCGTTGATTTCCATCGCAATAAGCACACAATTCCGGCAAAGGTTGTGTCGATCGAGTACGACCCCAACCGCAACGCTAGAATTTCCTTGCTGCACTACCAGGATGGCGAGAAGCGCTACATCCTGACTCCTGCCAACTTAGCGGTGGGCACGACTATTCGCTCCGGCCCCGATGCGCCGATCGAAGTCGGTAATGCTCTGCCCCTTAGCAACATTCCTCTGGGTACAACCATTCACAACATTGAACTGGTTCCTGGCAAGGGTGGGCAAATGGCTCGGGCTGCTGGAGCCAGTGCTCAGGTTGCAGCTAAAGAAGGCAACTATGTCACCCTCAAGCTGCCCTCTGGAGAAGTTCGTTTGGTGCGACGGGAGTGCTACGCCACGATCGGCGCTGTGGGCAATGCTGATGTCCGTAACACTAGCTTAGGCAAAGCAGGACGCAAGCGCTGGAAAGGGCGGCGACCAGAGGTGCGAGGCAGCGTGATGAACCCAGTGGATCACCCCCACGGTGGCGGCGAAGGACGGGCCCCGATCGGTCGCCCTGGCCCTGTTACTCCTTGGGGCAAACCAACTCTGGGCTACAAGACTCGCAAGAAGAAGAAGCAGAGCAACTCGCTGATTGTGCGTCGTCGTCGTAAGTCCTCCAAGCGGGGCAGAGGCGGTCGGGATTCATAGATGACTGGGGAGAACTGAGAGACTATGGCACGTTCATTGAAAAAAGGGCCCTTTGTGGCTGACCACCTGATGAAAAAGGTGGAAGCAGCCAGAGCCAGAGGAGACAACCAGGTGATTAAAACTTGGTCGCGGGCTTCCACGATTTTGCCGCAAATGATTGGTCTAACGATCGCTGTTCACAACGGTCGTCAGCATGTTCCGGTGTATGTCAACGAGCAAATGGTAGGGCACAAGCTGGGGGAATTTGCTCCCACCCGTACCTTCCGCGGTCACGCTGGAACTGACAAAAAAGCCCGTCGATAGGAGAATTTAGCCATTGCCACCGGCGATCGGCTCAGGAGTAAAACTATGGCTGTTGACACCAAACAAGTTAAAGCGGTTGCCCGTTACATTCGGATGTCCCCCCACAAGGTGCGCCGAGTTCTTGATCAAATTCGGGGTCGCTCCTATCGAGAAGCGCTGATCATTCTAGAGTTCATGCCGTATCGCGCCTGTGAGCCAGTGTTGAAGCTCCTGCGATCGGCTGCTGCTAATGCAGAGCATAACGAAGGATTAAATCGCGCTGATTTGTTGATTAGTGAAGCCTTTGCTGATCAAGGGCCCACTTTGAAGCGCTTCCGACCTCGTGCTCAAGGGCGAGCCTACCAGATTCGCAAGCCCACGTGCCACATCACGATCGCGGTTGCCCCCGGTGCAGCAGACTGATATTTAGGCTCGTCGGAGCCATCACCAAATCGATTGCTGACACGCTATAAACAGAGGACGCATTGTGGGACAGAAGATTCATCCAACCGGGTTTCGCCTCGGCATCATTCAGGAGCATCGCTCTCGCTGGTATAGCGACACCAAGCGCTATCCTGAGCTGTTGCAGGAAGACTACAAAATTCGTCAGTTCGTGGCGAAAAACCTCAGCAGCGCAGGCATCTCTGAAGTCAGAATTGAGCGCAAAGCTGACCAGATCGACTTGGAAGTGCGAACAGCTCGTCCTGGAGTTGTGGTCGGTCGTGGGGGGGCAGGTATTGAAACCCTCAGACTTGGGCTACAGAAGGAGTTAGGCAGCGGCGATCGTCAGATCCGCATCAACGTTGTTGAAGTGGCCAGAGTAGATGCTGATGCCGCGCTGATCTCTGAGTACATTGCTCAACAGCTGGAGCGACGTGTTTCGTTTCGACGTGTCGTGCGTCAGGCCATTCAACGGGCC
>DATNQR010000662.1:0-4913 GCA_036703905.1 Thermosynechococcaceae cyanobacterium | reverse complement strand
GGTAGGGTTAATTTAGCGCCTTCTTTCAGTTGCGACGTTTTCAAGCGGGTGGCTCTGGCATCGAAAAACCTGGACTGCTGAAGTCCTAGCATAAGATCGTTGACATCATTGAAAGACTTCGCAATGCCGCCAATCACAATGTTTCCACTCGGCGGCAAAGTGCTACTGGAATTCGCATTGTTTGCGTTTGCTGGCTGAGAAGCTGCTGGGACAACTGGCAATTGCTTGATGCTGGTTAGTTGCACCCCTGTCGGCGTACGATCGCGAATCTCTTGCATCAGGGACGACAACGGCTTGACCGTGTTGAATACCCCCGCCAAAGCTTGGGTTTCATCTTGAGCTCGCTTAGTCTCCGCTCTCACGTTGCCGATCTCTTTGCGCCTGGCTTCGATCGTGCTGAGTTGGGCATCCAGACTGGCTTGCTCTTGCTCTAGATCCCCATTTTGCTTTTGCAAAAACAGCAGCAACCCCAAGGCGATCGCCGGGAATGCGACCCCCGCGATCGCTCCAAAGATCAGTGGACGACGATCGCCCGGATTCGCCGCTACTCGCTGCTTGGTGCGAGTGGCGGTATTCGATTTGTTGTATTCTGGGCGATCCTTCAGGAAATTGACATCTAAACCGTACATTTCACCCCGCCTCCCTTAATCCCAAACCCAGCACTACACCCAAACCCGATCGTTCTGCTTCCGGGATATCTTGAGAAACCTCAAGCCCCAGAGCAGCGATCGGGTCGATCTGACTGCTGGGCAGGCTTAACCGTTGTGTAAAGAACTCATCCAACTGTCCGAGCATCGCCCCTGGCCCAGCCAGCAATAACTGAGCCACCTCCATGTTGTCGCCCTGGTTGCGATAGAAGTCGATCGATCGACGCAGTTCGTCCGCAAGCTCACCCATAATGCGAAGCATGGCGGCCGCGCCTGGATTGGTTCCGCCCATCCGGCCCGGTGTGCCCAAGGTGTCTGTGGGGACGATCGGAATCGTCATTCCTTGCAGTAGCTCCGTACCGCGCTCTGGCGGCAGGTTCATTGCCCGTGACAGAGCACCCTGGATCTGAAAGGTGCCGATCGGCACTGTGCGGGTAAACTGCGGGACTCCATCTACCGTGATTGAGATTTCAGTACTCTCAAACTCAATGTCCACCAGCGCCACCGCTTCTTGGGGCGAAAACTGCCGCAGTTGGTCGCGAATCGTGCGAATTAGGGCAAAGCTGCTAATCTCCAGCACATCAATTTGCAGCCCCGCCTGCTGGAATGTTTGGATGTAGGAGTCCGTGATTTCCTTGCGAGTTGCTACTAGCAGAACCTGGAATTTCTCAATCCCGTCATCGTCTACAAACAGCCCCAATTTCTGATAGTCCACATCTGCTTCTTCGCGGGGGAAAGGCAGGTAAAGTCCGGCTTCCTGATTCAGCACCATTTCCCGTAGCTCGTCGTCGTTCAGCTCTGCGGGGATGGGAATGATTCGGGTCACGGTGTCGCGTCCGCCTGAAACTGCGGTCGCCACTTGTTTGACTTTGATCTTATGCTCTGCCAAGAGGGACTGGATTAGCTCTGCCATCGTCGCTTCATCAACGATTTTTCCTTCCTCAAACACGCCCTCTGGCACAGGAGTCGAGGCCAACAGCGCTAACTTGTAGGCTTGACCCTGCTTCTTGAGTTGGGCGATATTGATGCGATCGGGGGCGAGTTCGATCCCGATGCCCTTCGGTTTGCGAGACAGTAGACCTCTTAGGGAGCTAACCACAGCATTCTCTACTCATTTGCAAGAACAACGTATCAATTTACTGAGTGCTAATTTACAAGCGTGCTAATTTACAATTCATCACGAACCAGACAACAAGCGGAATGACTCAGACTCAGGCGATCGAACTCAAGTACAGAACAGCTTACGAAAACCTTGACGCTATTGCATCGTAGCTAATCTTCAGGCAGATTGACTATTTGTGAAAGAATGAGACAGACTTTTAGTCCTATACCAGCTTCTAGCTGCATTAGTTTGGCTTCAACAGAGAGAAATCCACTTAACAGCGTTGCCTCGATCACCCAGCCTGAACAGAACGAGTTTCTGGCAAAACTGAAAGTCAAAGACTGCTGTTTCAGGAATCCTCTAGGAATTCAGTATCACTTTCATTAAGCAAACGATCGTATCTTTCCAACCCTTGACCGTCCTACGATCGACCTGACAAAGCAATCATTTCCTCCAGTTTTGTATAGGCTCATCAGCGATGTTACACACAATCTGAAGAGTTGAACGAAAATTTTTGGGAACCCTGCAAGGACACCTTATGCTCGACCTGACCAAGTTGGCTCAAGAAATGCAAGGCATCAGTCAATACTTGACGGTGGAAGCTGGGGCCACACGGCAACGCTTGGAACTGGCCCAGAAGCTGTTGTCTCAAGCATTCCAGCAGCAGGAATTGTTGACGACCCAACAGCACACTTGGCGCGATCGGCTCAACTTCACCGCCGCTACGCCGATCGAACCCCTCAATCTGCGCCTCAGCATCCCCACTGCCCCCCGTGCCCACACTGTTGTCGCCACCGACGGTTCGCAAATCGCCCCCAGCCACCACGAAATCGCCTATTGCTACCTGATCAATGTCGGGCGCATTGTTTTGCACTATGGTCAGAACCGTTTGCCTGTGCTGGAGAGTTTGCCGGAAGTGTTTTACCGTCCCGAAGATCTTTACATCTCACGGCAGTGGGGCATTCGGACTGAGGAATGGATGGGCTATCGGCGCACGGTTTCCGAGGCGATCGGCTTGGCAGAATTAGCAGAGGAGATCAAGAAAGAGGGAGAACCCAAAAGCTCAAAATCCGGCAAAGCGTCGCAGCGCACTACTCTTCACGATAAAACTCTTCACGATAAACAAGATCATCAACAAGGCCGCTCCACTCAAAGCTCAGAGCAACTCTCCCTCATCACCTCCCCCACTTTGGCAATGGTGGATGGCTCCTTGATCTACTGGTTTCTGGACAGCCTACCTTTGGAGGCCCGCGATCGCATCTTGCCGCCCATCCTGGCCGCTTGGGAGCAGTTGCGGCAAAGGCGAATTCCTCTAGTGGGTTACGTCAGCGCCTCGCGCAGTGGAGAAGCGCTGAACTTTTTGCGATTGCAAGCGTGTCCCTTTGCCGCGCCCGATTGCGGAACCCACTGTTCTGGGCAGGGTTCCTCGGCCGATCTGCCTGCGGCCACTACAACGCTGAAGCGGTTGCCCTGCCAGGTATTTGACCCACTCAAAGACACGGCACTGTGGGCAATGCAGCTAGAACCGGGACAGCGCAGCCCGCTCTGGCGCAGTTCTGCCCGCATTTTGGACTCCTACGCAGGTCACACGATCTACTTTTGCTATGTCCATGTGGGTACAGAAGTGGCGCGGGTGGAGTTCCCTGCCTGGGTAGCCGAAGATGCGACCCTGCTGGACACGGCCCTCAGCCTGACGCTAGCACAGGTGCAAAAAGGCTACGGCTACCCGGTAGCGCTGGCAGAGGCTCACAACCAAGCAGTAGTGCGCGGGGGCGATCGCAGCCGCTTTTTTGCGTTGCTGGAGCAGCAGATGATCCGCGCTGGACTGCGGAACGTGGGCACATCCTATAAGGAAGCTCGGAAACGGGGCAGCATTGCCTGACGGTGTGAATCACTCTGCTTCCTAACTCTGGCGAGGGAAGCCTACCGGAGGAAAAGCTATTTCTTCTCAGTCGCAATGATGTGCACATCAATGTTTTTGAGAGATTTGAGCAACTGGTGCGTGAGGGAACCGCGCAGCAGAATTTTCCAGCGCGATCGCTGGCTTTCGCCAATCACAATCTGAGTGATGCGGTGTTGTTGGGCCACGTCTGCGATCGCTTTGGCTTTGTCTTGACCAACCGCGCGGATAAACTGCCCTTCAAATTCCTTGCACATTCGTTCGCACAGTTCAATGTGCAGGGTTTCTGTCTTGTTCAAGAACCGCTCTGGATCATCCACGAACAAACAATAAAGCTGGGCGTGCATATAGCCGGCAATCCGGGCTCCACGACGAATCAATTGAATGGCATTCTGATAAGTGGAGACACAGACCAAAATTCTTTCATGAATGTTGCAGTAGCGCCCACTGGTGAATGCTTGATTACCTCCAACTTCCAGAGCATCGTCTTCAACGTGGTCTGCTAATTCCCGTAGGGCTAGCTCTCGTAGAGCGATTAAGTTGCGGCGCTGGAAGAAGTTTTGCAGGGACTGATCTACTTTCTCCACCGCATAGATTTTGCCATCTTTTAAGCGCGCCTCTAGGGTTTCAGGAGTGACGTCCACCACAACCACTTCGTCTGCCTCATCTAGCAGACGATCGGGGACGCGCTCCCGCACCACTACACCCGTAATTCGCGCCACCATGTCGTTCAAACTCTCCAAATGCTGGATGTTGACCGTGGAGAAAACGTCAATACCGGCGGCCAAAATCTTCTCAACATCCTGATAGCGTTTCTCTTTATCCGAGCCGGGGACATTGGTATGGGCAAGTTCATCAATCAGGGCTATCTGAGGCTGCCGAGCCAACACTGCATCCGTGTCCATTTCGGTCAGCGTCACGCCAGACCAGGTGACTTCTTTGCGGGGGACGATTTCTAGACCGATCGCTTTCTGCTTCGTTTCCTGACGATTGTGGGTCTCCAGAAGCCCAACCACTACATCGGTTCCTTCTGCCTTTAAGCGGTGTCCTTCCTCCAGCATCTTGTAGGTTTTGCCCACCCCAGGAGACATACCAATAAAGACTTTGTGTTTGCCGCGCCGAGCCGAACGAGTGTAAGTGCTGTCTGGTGAGGAAGCGGATGGATTGTGCATTCTTAGACTCCAGAAAGCGACTCTAAACTCAGTTTAAATTGTTTAGTTTCAAATTGTTTGGTGTCAAATCATTAGATTGATTTGTGCGATGG
>DATNQR010000661.1:0-5442 GCA_036703905.1 Thermosynechococcaceae cyanobacterium | reverse complement strand
CTTTCAGAGACTGGTGGGAGTCACCGGAAGACGACCATCATTACAGCTCAAGGCGGAGCCCCTTATCCACAGGGTAGTCCCCCTCATGCCTGGAACCTACAAACGCTCTATCTGAAACTCATTTTTGGCTTTATTGGGATTACCGATATTGACTTCGTTCACGCCGATAGTCTTGCCCTAGGGGATAGTCTTGCCCTAGGGGATGAAGCGCGAAATCTGGCGGTCGCCAACGCTCAATCTGCTCTAAAAACTGCGGTTGCCCAAGAGTGACGCCCTGTTGTTCAATCAGAAAATCATGGAGACACAAATTCGATGCTGGAAGATTCGCTCACCATTGACACAGACGAAAGTTCTCAAGTCACCGCGATTATCTCTCATATCGTTCGTCCAGGGCGAGAGCAAGGCTATGAAGAGTGGTTTCATGGCATCGCCGCCGATGCCCGAAAATTCACAGGACACTTGGGTGTCAGTACCATTCGACCTCACGATCATGCCCATTCTGAATATGTGGTGATTCTTAAGTTCGACCGTTACGACAACCTCAAAACCTGGCTAGAGTCAGATGCTCGACGGGAATGGATTGAACGATTGCAGCCCTTGATTGAAAAGCCGGAAGCTATTCAAACCTTGAGTGGCTTGGAAACCTGGTTTACCCTACCGAACACATCCTTCAAGGCTCCCCCACCTAAGTACAAGATGGCACTGGTGACCTGGTTGGGAGTCTTCATCACCCTGGCTGTCGTCAGTCGATTACTAGCTCCGATTCTGTCCAATCTACCAATATTGCTCAATCAACTGATTACCACGGGACTGGTAGTCGCCATCCTGACCTACCTAATCATGCCGCGCCTGACCAAGCTATTTAAGCGGTGGCTATACCCTAAACTCTAACCTTTCCCCCTTCCCCTATTTCCCCATTACCGAGGGTCGCAATCATGACAGACCACTCCCAATCGTCGCGGCGAAATTTCTTGAAGCTGGCTGCGGCAGCAGGTGCTTCGTCATACCTTCTAGGGGCACAACACATGGCAACCAGCACATCAAACAATACTCAAGCCGACCTAATTCTGATGAATGGTCACATTGCCACCCAGGATGAGCATCGATCGCTTGTCGAAGCCGTGGCGATTAAAGATGGTCGCTTCCTGGTCGTCGGAACTGAAAAAGAGGTGATGGCGACTAGAGGCGACAAGACACAAGTGATTAATCTCAGAAAACGCACCGTGATTCCGGGACTGAATGACTCTCACATTCACCTGATTCGCGGTGGACTGAATTACAATTTAGAACTTCGTTGGGATGGAGTACCCTCTCTAGCTGATGGACTGCGAATGCTGAAAGCGCAGGTTGGTCGCACTCCACCGAATCAATGGGTGCGAGTCGTTGGTGGTTGGACTGAGTTTCAGTTTGCAGAACGACGACTGCCAACGCTCGATGAAATCAACCGAATTGCCCCCAACACGCCCGTATTTATTCTGCACTTGTACGATCGTGCCCTGCTCAACCGGGCAGCACTCCGGGCAGTCGGTTACACCAAAGCTACGCCGAACCCTTTAGGAGGTGAAATTCAGCGCGACGGCAACGGCAATCCAACTGGACTACTCATCGCCCGACCCAATGCCACCATCCTGTATTCCACCCTAGCGAAGGGTCCGAAGTTGCCGAATGAGCAGCAACTAAACTCCACGCGCCACTTCATGCGAGAACTGAATCGCCTCGGCATTACTAGCGTAATCGATGCGGGGGGCGGCTATCAGAATTACCCGGATGATTACCAGGTAGTTGAAGACCTGCACAAACGGGGTGAACTCACGGTTCGTATTGGTTACAACCTGTTTACTCAACGCCCCAAGCAGGAGTTAGAAGATTTTTCAGGTTGGGCAAAACTGGTCAAACCAGGGCAAGGCGATGATTTCTACCGGATGAACGGTGCAGGCGAAATGCTCGTCTTCTCAGCCGCAGATTTTGAAGACTTTTTAGAGCCTCGTCCCGATCTGGCGGATTCTTTGGAAACGGAGTTAAAGCGCGTTGTGACCTTGTTGGCGCAGAATCGCTGGGCGTTTCGGTTGCACGCCACTTACGACGAATCCATCACGCGCTTCCTCAATGTGTTTGAGCAAGTGAACCGAGAAGTTCCCTTCAACGGTTTGCACTGGTTCTTTGACCATGCGGAAACGATTAGCGATCGCAACCTGGAACGAGTCAAAGCCTTGGGCGGTGGCATTGCCATTCAGCATCGCATGGCATTTCAGGGAGAGTATTTTGTTGATCGCTACGGCACGCAAGCCGCCGAGCGTACCCCGCCCATTGCTCGGATGTTAGAGATGGACATCCCAGTAGGAGCCGGAACTGATGCGACTCGCGTGGCTTCGTACAACCCCTTTGTGGCGCTCTACTGGTTGGTGACTGGCAAGACCGTGGGCGGCACGACGCTTTACCCAGAGAAGAATCGCTTAGACCGGATGGCAGCACTCCGGCTCTACACAGTCGGTAGCAGTTGGTTCTCGTCTGAGGAAGAGCAGAAAGGGGCGATCGTTCCCGGTCAACTAGCAGATCTTGCCGTTCTCTCCGATGACTACTTCTCAATTCCAGCAGAGCGGATCAAGGGGTTGGAGGCAATATTGACGATCGTTGGTGGCAAACCTGTCTACGCAACGCAAGAATTCAAAGACCTTGACCCGCCATCAATTCCCGTGTTGCCAGAGTGGTCACCCGTTGCAGCCTATGGCGGATACTACTCCACGCCTGCGGCTCCCGCTGCGGCAAAAGTGCTTCATCTGTGTACTGCTCTATGTAGTCACATCCACAGAGCCACCTGTCAGACAGCATCCTCGACGCTCAGTACTGCTGGCTCCCTGTCCAGCTTTTGGGGTGGTATGGGTTGTGACTGCTTTGCGTTTTAGAAACAGGAAATTATGAGGCGATTCATCCCTGCCCTGTCTTTAGCCTCACTCGTATTTCTTACAGCGGGTGAGGCAAAAGCACTAGATTTTCTGATCAGAGAGTCAGAAGTACCGCGTTCTTCTAGCAACACCAGTATCAATGCATCCGATTCAATGTCTGAAATTAACTCAGTTTCACAACTATCAGATGTGCGATCGAGTGATTGGGCGTTTCAAGCATTGCAATCCCTGATTGAACGATATAGTTGCCTTAAAAGTTATCCAGATCAAACCTTTCGTGGCAATCACACCTTAACTCGCCATGAATTCGCGGCTGGGTTAAGTGGCTGTCTCGATCGTATTAGTGAACTGATGACCGCTGGAACCACTGATTCAGTCACAAAATCAGACCTGGCAACTCTGCAAAAACTGCAAGCAGAATTTGCCACAGAATTGGCAATCTTACGGGGTCGAGTAAATACTCTGGAGACTCGAACCACGCAACTCGAAACAACTCAATTTTCAACCACAACGAAATTAGCCGGAGAGGTTATTTATGGCTTGACTGGCAGCTTTGGTAGTAAGAAAGCAGCGACTGCGGGTTCTAATCAGTCTGATCCACTTGATGAATCGGTGATCTTGAGCGATCGCATCCGACTTCGACTCAACACAAGCTTTACAGGACAAGATTTCTTGCGAATTCGACTACAAGCAGGAAATATGCCCAGTTTAGGACAAGCTACCGGAACCAACATGGCTCGTCTGGGTTTTGATGGCAACAATGAGAATCAATTTGAAGTTAATCAGCTTTTCTACCGCTTCCCCATTGGCCAATCTGCTGAAGTTACCATCCTTGCCAGTGGGGCACTGTTCGATGTGGCAGATATTCTTAATCCTTTCCTCGGTAGCGATAGTGTCGGCTCACCCTTTCTGTTTGGTGTTCGCAGCCCTATCTATCGGGAAGAACTTGGGGGAACCGGAGCAGGCATCAGCTACGATTTGAGTCCCGTATTGAACCTGACTTTGGTTTATCTAGCAACCGATGCAAACCAGCCCGCGTCAGGACTGTTCAAGGGTTCTTTTTCGGCACTCGGACAGCTCACTTGGAAACCAAATGACCGCGTTGATATTGGTTTGCTCTACTCGCGCTCATATAACGGGATCGAGATCAATGCGGGCAGCAATAACGCTAATACCCCGTTTGGCACTGCCAGTCAAAGCGTATCCGCAAATTCCTACGGTTTAGTTGCCAACGCTCGCATCAGTTCCAAGTTCGCGATCGGTGGGTGGACTGGCTTTGTGCAAGCAACCGCTAACGATCTACCCGGCAATCCCACAGCAGATATTTTCTATTACGCGGTGACTCTGGCATTTCCTGACCTGGGTAAAAAGGGAAACTTAGCGGGCATTGCCTTTGGTCAACCGCCAAAACTCGTCCGCAATGAATTTGGCATTGATGATCCCAATACATCGTTTAATATCCAAGCCTTTTACCGCTTTCAAATTAATGACTACATTTCCACCACACCCGGATTGCTGGTCATTACCAATCCTGAACATAACCGTAATAATGACACGCTCTACATCGGCACAATTCGCACCACGTTTACGTTCTAGCAGCCGTTGAGGCAACTTAGGAGATTTCTGAGAAAGAAACTACCCAGGCATCTAGAATACTGTTGGTTCTCATGCGCATCCAGGAACAAAAGGTTGGAAAGCACCAATCAATCGAGGCAGTTACTTAGCGCATCACAAATTGAAGACCTTCGCCTAGCCGCCGCCAAGATGAGCGGGGTGAAACGTCGTAGTTTTCAAGCGGAAATGACGTTGAAATACTGTGAGGGCAGTGCCAGGATAGCCGAACGCGTGTTCGGATGGGGTCGAGTGAACGTGGAAGTTGGATTAGCGCAACAGCATAGCGGTATCGTGTATCAGTTCTCAAGCCCGCTATAGCGGTGCCAAACGCTGGGAGAAAAACACCCAGAGGCAGCAACGGCTTTACGTGAGCTAGCGGAGTCTCAAACTCAACAAGACCCGACGTTTCAGACCACGATTGCCTATACTCGCCTGACGGCCCAAGCCGCGATTAGTCAATTGCGAACTCAAGGATTTGCCCCAGCGCAACTGCCTGCAACTAGTGGGTCACTTGGCATGAACATCGCCATTTCCAGCAGGGTCTGCCAAGATAGAAGAGACCCCAATGCTTGAGTGCGATGACTCGCCGACAGAAAGATCCGTTGCGTGCGCTGACGAAGGACGAACAGCAGGAATTGGAACGCATTGGTCGCGCGACGAGTGAATCCGTCAGCCGTGTGGTGCGTGCCAAAGCCCTGCTTGCAGTTGCTCAAGGACTCAGCTATACCGCTGCTGCCCGGGCTTGTGGCAGGCGATCTGGTGATGCAGTAGCGCAAATAGTTGAACGGTTCAATCGAGAGGGATTAGCGGCGTTAACCCCGAGGCATGGAGGCTATCCGGTAGTGCTTTAAAGAAGCGTGGGATAGGAAACAAGATCATGCCAAGCCCAACGCTGACTGGTCAAACCAGCCCGTTGGGCAGCGGT
>DATNQR010000660.1:0-2552 GCA_036703905.1 Thermosynechococcaceae cyanobacterium | reverse complement strand
CGCCGTCACTACCTGAGTGAGTACCACAGAAAGCCACTGAGTTTTACCCAGGGATTTTCCTTTCTTTGCTCGGCCCGCTTGCCGCCAAACTGGCTGGTAGGACGGCACGATCGCGGACTGAGGCGATCGCTGGTCGATGCTGCGTCTGGAACTACCAACGGAATCCTCTACGGAATCCTCTGAGGATTTCTCTGAGCGATCGCGGCGAGTTCTCGGCGTGAATTGGGGCGATCGCGGCAAGGATCGAGTCTCAGTTGAGTCTTGAGCAGTTGAGGCTCGCTCCGATGGCGGCACGATCGTAGACTTATCGGCCGGCACGATCGGCACAAATCCTGTTTCTTCTGACGAGACGATCGCTGGCTGATCCAGAAAACTCGAATCCCCAAAAGCCACGAACCCCGACACGTCTTCCGCCTCTCCTGCTATTTCTCCCGGCCCTTGCACCTGGGGGAACCGCTTCGCCAAACTGGCCAGCGTTTTCTCGGCCCACTGACGTAGCTGGACATTGTCGCTCTGGCGCAGCGATCGGCACAGGGCCGCAGCCTGGGTAGGCTCTCCAGTGCGGGCATAGGCGATGACCAGTCCCATTTGGGCCTGGACGTGAGCGAGCGGAGCAGATTGCAGTAGGACGATCGCCTCTGCGTAGTTTCCCTGCTTGAAGGCAGTCAGGCCTGCTTCCAGGCTGGTGGAGGTAGATGGAGCGGTAGATGACGAATCAGGAAGGGATGGCATAGCCTTCTCCTACTCAGCACCCCTTATGATAGCTTCACAAAGAAGCAGGTTCTCTCCCCGAAACCACGGGGGCGATCGAATTTAGCTGCAACTCTGGGTGATCCGCCTGCATCTGGTTCAGGTTCCACTCGTTGCGGAACAGCAGCACCGGCCGATTCCATAGATCCTTAACGGTCACGGTGTTGAACAGGCGACCAACTTTCTCTAGGGCTTCCCAGCCCCCCGCCACCCACCGCGCCACGCTGTAGGGCAATGGCTCAATCAGACTCTCCACGCCGTACTCGTTCTGCAACCGGAACTGCACCACTTCAAATTGGAGCTGCCCCACCGCCGCCAGAATTGGGTCGCGCTTGGACTCATCGGCCGAGTACATGATCTGAACTGCGCCCTCTTCCTGGAGTTCTGAAACACCTTTGCGGAACTGCTTAAACTTGGAGGGGTTGGGGTTTTTCAGATAGGCGAAAATCTCCGGTGAAAAAGCAGGGATGCCCTCGTACTCCAGCTTCTGCCCCACATATATTGTGTCGCCGATCGCAAATACTCCAGGATTGTTCAAACCAATCACATCCCCTGGATAAGCTTCGTCGATCACTTCTCGATCTTGGGCGAACAGCTTTTGCGGACGAGACAGGCGCACAGTTTTCCCTGTCCGGGCGTGGCTGACTGTCATATCTTTCTCGAATCTACCGGAGCAAACCCGCACAAAGGCGATGCGATCGCGGTGGCGCGGGTCCATATTTGCTTGCAGCTTGAACACAAAGCCGGAAAATTCTGGGTAGCTCGGTTCGATTTCGCCCTTCGTGCTGGTGTGGGGGCCAGGCTTAAGGGCGTAATCTAGAAACGACTCCAGGAAAAGCTCTACGCCAAAGTTGGTCATGGCGCTTCCAAAAAACACCGGAGTCATCTGACCGCGATGCACCAGATCTAAATCTAGCTCTGGGCCTAGCCCTTCGATTAGTTCCAGATCGTCCTTGAATCGGTAGTAGAGGTCACGATCGAGCAATTCTTCAATCCTCGGATCGCCTGCGTCGATCACAGTATCCAGGGCTTCGCGGCGGCCGTGCTGGCTGCGCTCAAACAGGTGGATCTGCTGAGAGCGGCGATCGTACACGCCCTTAAACAGGTCGCCCATGCCGATGGGATAGTTAACCGCGTAGGTTTGCAAACCCAGTTCTTTCTCAATTTCGTCCAGCAGATCCAGAGGCTCTCGACCGGGGCGATCGAGCTTGTTGATGAAGGTGAAAATCGGCAGACCCCGTAGCTTACACACCTCAAACAGCTTGCGCGTCTGGGGTTCCAGTCCTTTCGCCGCGTCAATCAGCATCACAGCATTATCCGCCGCTGCCAGGGTGCGGTAGGTATCTTCACTAAAGTCTTGGTGGCCGGGGGTGTCTAGCAGATTGATCTGACAGCCGGAGTAGGCAAACTGCAACACGGTGGAAGTAATCGAGATGCCTCGTTGTTGCTCCATTGCCATCCAGTCCGATGTGGCGTGGCGCTCTGCGCGGCGTGCTTTCACGGCTCCGGCTTCGTGGATTGCCCCTCCGTACAGCAGCAGTTTTTCGGTCAGCGTTGTTTTGCCCGCGTCCGGGTGAGAAATGATGGCAAAGTTGCGCCGTCGATCGACCGCTGTTTTCAGTTCTGTTTGGAGTTCCGTGGCCATGGTTTAGAGTGCGATCGCAGTGAGTGAGACTACCTTAACCTTAGCAACAAGGAATTGCGCTGGAGGCTGTCATGATGAGGTTCTAATCAAGGGTTGTCTACTCAATCTTCTACCAAAATTAGTCCCATGACGACCAGTAAAGCCTTATTTCTTCCAG
>DATNQR010000659.1:0-2905 GCA_036703905.1 Thermosynechococcaceae cyanobacterium | reverse complement strand
CTGCAACAGAAGGAAAACCTGACCCTGGAGCAACAGCGATCGCTCCAGCGCTACTTCATGCAGGAATTCTATGGACTAGAGGAACTGACCCTGGACGATGTGCTGTGGGACAACGAAGGGCGGCGGCGGCGGGAGTTGCTCAATCTGGAATCGCTGCTGTTTCCAGGGTTGGCAATTGATTGGACGGTCAAAGCTTTAGAGAAGCAGGCGACCTGGAACCAAGGCGTGACCCCGTGGGACATCTCTGGCTCGGAACTGCGTCGGGCGCTGCGGGAGAAGCTGGGGCTTCCTGAACTGCTGGAGCACATGAAAACCGGCTGGGAGTGGACAGTCTTTGATTTGCTGCCCTATGCCGACCGCGCTCGATCGTTGGCTAACCAGATTCAAGCGATTCTGCACTTCACGATCCGTGATGAGATGAGCGATGTGCAGATCATCCACCAGTTGCTTTCACAGTTGGGGCTGAAGTTTGAGTTTCGGTGGTCACGGGCTGTCGAGGGCTACGAGGGCACGAAGCTGAAAGTGTTCCATCTGGTCACACAAGTATGGCAACGGCTATGGTCAGTGCTGGAGCGGCGGCAAGCACGACGGCCAGTACGCGAGGAGCTTGAGGGTGTTGGATCTCCCCCGTCGTTTAATGATTCAAAACTGGGGGGCGATCCGATAAGAAACATCCCATCTGACCTGGAAAGGTGGTTTGTGCCGGAGTGCTTGGCGGATGTGCGGCAGATGTGGGAGTCTTTCCAGTCTGATCCTGAACTGCTGGCAGATCTGAGGCGGCAAGTGCCGGAGTCAGTGCTGCGACACCTGGGGCTAGCGAGTTGAGTTAAGCGATTTCTGAATCTGTCTGTTGGTTTTTGTCGCTCTCGGTCTGGCTGGGGGACACGATCAGTCCTTTGAACAAAAGCGTGTCCCAGCGGAACGATGGCACAAATCTCCATCCCTTGATTAGAGCAAATGTACTATAATCACCGCCTCTTTCAGATAGTCCAGAACAATGGCAGCTGAACTATTCGACGAGTACCGCCAGGGTGAATTCATTAACCAGTTGGTTTGAACTTTCAACAACCCCAAGCGCTGAAAGGTCACGGTACGATTGAGCAGTGCTTGTTTCAAGCTCATCTCTAGCTGCGCCTGCCGCACGAGGCGAAAAAAAACAATGCCGAGCGGGACAACCAGTATGGCGGTTAGTGCCAGTGTCCAGAGCAATGCCTTATGAGCGCGACGCAGCGAGGCATAGCCAGTGACCAAAAACGCGAGCATACAAGCAAGCGTAATGCCCAGCAGGTTCGTCAGGTAGAGCAGCGTTGCCCCCAACTCAGCAATCAGTTTGCCTGCGACCGCCCTAAGCCAATGACACCAATGGGCGGCATGAGGGCGACCGCGATCGCGGTTCCTTGCAAAGCGCCAAAGGCAAGTCCTCGAATCGGCAGCATCAGCGGGGTAATGATCACTGCCCCAATAATGACAGCAGCACTGTTTGCCAGTAAGCCAAAGGTAGCGATTGCACAAGAACCGACGATTAAAGCTAGGTAGGATGAGTCCAGTGTGGCTTCTGCCAGCAAGTCTGCTTGAAGTTGCTGCGATTGGACTAGTTCTGCCCCTTTACGCCGAAAGTGCTGGAAGCGTCTACGCAGGTTGTTTAGCAAACTCTTCTCCTTGTCAGCTTTAAGTTCCCGTTTGTCCTCAACATCCTGCTCGCGATTCTAGCGCTCATCTAGAACTAGCGACCCTATAGAAATAGACTAAGAGTGAACGCAATTTCTCTATGAAATAATTCATCTTTGAACCTATGGTAGTTGAATCCTCATTGGGCGAAGTCGCGATCGAAGCCAATCTCAAGCAGTTTCTGCTGGTGCTCTCGGTTTCGCTAAGTGTGGCAACCCTGCCTCAAGTTTTTAGCTGGTTTCGCCACATTCCTTATACGCTGCTGCTAGTGATTGTTGGGCTAGGGTTAGCCTTGGTAGACGTGCGCTTGGTCAACCTTTCACCGGGGTTGATTTTGTCTATTTTTCTACCGCCGCTGCTGTTTGAAGCGGCTTGGAATTTGCAATGGTCAAAATTAAAACATGATCTGATTCCCATTTGCCTGTTTGCGATTGTAGGCGTACTGATCTCCATTGCTGGGGTAACGTTTGGGCTATACCAACTAGCAGGGTTATCGCTCACAACAGCGCTTCTAGTAGGAGCAAGCCTGTCTGCCACCGATCCTGTTTCTGTGACGGCTTTGTTTCGAGAACTGGGTGTGGAAAAGCGCCTGTCTGTTTTGATGGAGGGAGAAAGCTTATTTAACGATGGTGTAGCAGTTGTTGCCTTTGGTTTTCTGGTCGCGTTTTCCCTTGGCACTGGTGAACTGGCAGTTCAGCCAGTTCTGCTTGAGTTCGTGCAGGTGGTCGGCATTGGCATTGGCGTTGGTTGTTTGATCGGGTTTGGCATTTCTTACCTGACTCAACGCTTTGATTTACCCCTGGTTGAACAGTCTTTGACGCTGGTTTCGGCTTACGGAACTTACCTGATTACTGAAGATTTGGGTGGATCAGGCGTGATTGGGGTCGTCACAACAGGACTAATTCTCGGTAACTTCGGTTCTCGCATCGGCATGAATCCCCGGACGCGGACGATCGTCAGCGAATTTTGGGAGTTTCTGTCGTTTTTTGTTAACTCGATCGTGTTCTTACTGATTGGTGATCAAATCCGGTTTGTCATTCTAGGTGAGAACCTGGGCACAATCGTCATCACGGTTAGCGCGATGATTGTGACACGAGCGATCGCCATTTATGGATTGAGCTTTGTCAGCAATCGAGTTGCTCAATCAGACATTTCCACGCCAGAGCAAACAATTCTGTGGTGGGGTGGCTTGCGGGGTTCGGTTTCGATCGCGCTGGCGTTGAGTATGCCCGTGATT
>DATNQR010000658.1:0-1969 GCA_036703905.1 Thermosynechococcaceae cyanobacterium | reverse complement strand
ATATCTCAAGATTGGGAAAGCTGTTGTGAAAGGCTGGTTGCAAGCTAAATAACTAGAAAATCCTCGGTATTCAACCAATCCATAGCGATCGCCGTTCTGATGATGAGGGGCGATCGTTCTTTGTCTAGTGGGCTAATCGGGCTGGGTGAGGGAGGGGCGATTATGAATCATGCGTTATCCTTTAACCAGAAGCGAAACAACCAGAACGTGTTATGTCAACTCATACTTCTGTTGAACAACGCCTTGCCCTTGTGGAAGCTGCGATCGTCGAACTGCAAAAGCAAATTATACCGCCTCAGTCTTCCAACTGGCTTCAACAAATCACTGGCTCCTTCAAAGACGAGCCAGCTTTTGATGAAGTTCTAGCCTATGGACAATCGCTGCGTCAGGCAGATCATTCTTTTCCAGAAGCCCAACTTGAACCATGAAATACCTGTTGGATACTGACCATCTCAGCATCATCCAGAAAGAAACAGGGACAGATTACATTAACCTTTCCACTCGAATCACCGAACATCTACTTTCAGATTTTGCTATCTCAATCATTACGCTTCACGAACAACTACTCGGCAGCCACGCCTACATCAATCGTGCCCGTAGCTCCAAAGAAGTGATCAAAGGATATGAAATGATGGCTCGAATTTGGAGAGACTTTACAGTTCTGCTGATCGTTCAGTTTAATGAAGCCGCTGCCACCGCATTTGATAACTTGCAAACTCAACGAATTCAATTAGCAACAATGGATACGAGAACTGCAGCGATCGCACTATCTCGTAACCTGATTTTACTAACACGAAACAGTCGAGATTTTAGTAAAGTTCCAGGCTAGAAATTGAAGATTGGACAGTCAATCAGAGCAGGATTTAATCGGTAGGATTACTGCTCTACTGATATCGTTCTTCGTCTAATGGGCTAATCGGGTTGGGTGAGGGAGGGGCGATCGCTCTTTGATTGGTGCGGAGGTCGATCTCGACTCCTTCTACTATCCTCAGCGATCGCTCCCTAGTCTCCTGCAACTCAGACGCTGGCCGTCTCTCGTTGGGCTTCTGTTTGAGCCTGACTCTTGAGCTGGATCAACTCAACCTTATAGCCGTCGGGATCTTCCACAAACGCAATCACGGTAGAGCCATGCTTCATTGGTCCCGGTTGGCGCGTGACTTTACCGCCACGATCGGTGATTCCAGTGCAGGTAGCGTAAATATCATCCACGCCGATCGCAATATGTCCGTAGGCATCCCCCAAGTTGTACTGTTCCTTGCCCCAGTTGTAGGTTAGTTCCAAAACGGCTTGGTCTGCCTCATCGCCGTAGCCCACAAACGCCAAGGTGAACTCGCCACCGGGGTAATCCTTCTGCCGCAGCAGCTTCATCCCTAGCAGCTCACAGTAGAACTGGAGGGACTTTTCCAAATTTCCAACGCGCAACATCGTGTGGAGGAGCCGCATAGTTTCTCTCGTAGGACTTCGCTACCCATTCTGCCAAGTTTTGCCAAAGCTGTGGGCTTTGTTCTCGTTTTCCTCGACTACTTTGTTTGGCATTAGTAAGGTACTGCGTGTTGGCCCAGCCCAATGTAGATCGATCGCTAGACTGGGTTAACTCGCATCAAAGGTTGTCCATACTCCACGGGTTCGCCGTTCTGCACCAGGATTTCCACAACTTCCCCACTCACTTCTGTTTCTAGCTCATTCATGAGCTTCATCGCTTCAATGATGCAAACAGTTTGACCAGTTTGTATTCGATCGCCCACCTCCACAAAGGGCGACTCCTCCGGCCCAGGCGCACGGTAGAACGTGCCCACCATTGGCGAGGTGACTTCCAGCAGCCGACGCTCGTTTTTAGGCGGTGGTGGGGAGGGCAAGGGCGGCTCGATCGCCAAAGCCGAAGCCGGGGCGACAATTTCCGGGGTGGGGACAGAGATCGGAGGCGAAACCGGCGCTTCTGCCGGCCTTAGCTCCGATCGGAGATTCCGTC
>DATNQR010000657.1:0-4595 GCA_036703905.1 Thermosynechococcaceae cyanobacterium | reverse complement strand
CTGGAGCGATCGACTGTTGCGGGTTCTCAGCTATGTGGGGCAAGGGTTTCCCAGCTTTATTACGGCGCTGCTACTGCTGATCCTGGCCCAAAACACCTCGCCTCTGTTTCCCGTGGGCGATATGACCAGCATCGACCACTCAGATTTGACTCCCCTAGGCAAGATTCTGGACATTGGCTGGCACATGATCTTACCGACGATCGCCCTCAGCATTACCAGCTTTGCTGGACTTCAGCGCATCACCCGCGGCGAACTGCTAGACGTGCTGCGGCAGGACTACATCCAGACCGCCCGCGCGAAGGGATTGCCAGAGAACAAAGTCGTATACATTCATGCGCTGCGGAATGCAGTCAACCCCTTAATCACGCTGTTGGGCTTTGAGTTTGCTAGTTTGCTCAGTGGCGCTTTCATCACCGAGTTTTTCTTCAACTGGCCGGGGCTGGGACGGTTGATCCTCCAGGCAGTGACCGCTCAGGATCTCTACTTGGTAATGGCTAGTTTGATGATGGGGGCATTCATGCTGATTGTGGGGAACTTGCTGGCAGATCTGCTGCTGAAATTTGTCGATCCACGCATTCAGTTGGGAGATGCTGGGTAGCCATGTCTGAACTCTACTACCTTCTGCGCTCCAGGCAAGACGGCAGTTATCTAGTGGCACGGCCCCGTCCGGCCGCAGAAGCTGGTCAGCCAGCCCAGGAGTTCCTGCTGATGTTTCGGGAACATTCAGATGCTCTGAGCTATCTCAACACCCACGGAGCCGGAGTTGTCGATCGTTTCGCTGTGGAAACCATTGCTGCAACCAGACTGGACGATTTGATGCAGCGCTGGGGCTTCACTGGATTGGGCATGGTGCAAGATCCCCTGCTACCCAATGTGGAGTTTCTGCTGCGGCAGTAGCGTTGAAGGAGAAGGCTGTGTTGTGAACCGAGTTGTGAACCGAGCTTATAGAAACTTCAGGATAGGTCTGGCTTCAATGATGCTGGGCTGCTTGCTAGATCTGGTGCCTGAGCGATCGTTCGCTCAAGTACCGCCGATTCCATCGATCGCCCAAGCAGAAGTGCCAGAAGCACCAACTCCAACTTCCACCTCCCACACTATTTCCCTCACCGGAATCACAGTTCCCAGTTTGTGGTGGGCGCAGGAGCAGTTTTCGGCTCGGCAAAAGTTTGGCAGCCAACTGATCGATACCTGGGCAGCCTACGAAGGCAAACCTAACCAGTTAGGACAAGTTGATTTCTTCGTCAACCGTCAGCTTTGGAGCCAGCTGGACTACGTGGCGCGCTACACCTTCATCCACGAATTTGGCACAGTGGCTAACAGCTACGGCTACAACGTGCGGGTGTTCAACGAGCGGCGGGAGTTTCTAGCTGCCTACACCTGTGACTCCAGTTCCACTGCCCGCCCCCAAGCTCCCGTCTGCAATGCCACCCTGGATTCCTCTGGCAGATCGGGCTTTCGGGGTCGATCGACCAATCCCCTAGCTCCCTAGGCGCAACTGCCGCCACACCGCACGATACTGCTCTACTGCCGCCGCAGACAATGGCTGCAAGAATTCGCTGGTTTGCAAAATGGCAGGGTCGGGCAACAGTAAGGAATTCTGCCGCAGTTCTGGGGCCAAGTCCTTCGGCTCAATTCCCAGCACTGCTGGGGAGGTTGCATCGCTCCAGAGGGAAAGCTGGGTAGCGATCGTGGGTTGCCAGCAAAAACTCATCCAATCATCAGCGATCGCCGGAGCGGCCTTAGCCTGGACTGGTCGCACCCAAAGCTCTGCCCACAGCGCAGTTCCAGATTTGGGCACAACGGCAGCGATCTGTGGGTTGCGCTGCATTAGCGACAAAACATCCGCAGACCAGCCCACCGCTACCCAAGTGTCCCCCAAACTCAACGGCTGCTGATAGGCATCAGAGCTATACAGCTTCACCTGAGCGTGGAGCAATCGCAGTTCCTCCGTCAACCCAGTTACGCTGCTCAAATCCTGAGTATTGTAGGATTTTCCTAACTTCTTCAGCGTCAGACCGATCGCTTCTCGCGCCTGGTCGGGCAAGGAAATGTAGCCGCGCAGATCGAGTCGCCACAGGTCAGCCCAATCCGTTGGCGGAGCCAGTTTGCGATCGCGCAAAATATCCTGACGATAAGCGATCACTGTGCTGCCCCAGCGATAGGGCGCGCCCCACACTTGCCCTTTGCGGTCAAACTGACCCGCTGCGTTGCGCGTTACCAGTGCTTTCCAGTTGGCAGGCAGTTGGGCCCAGCCCTTCAGCTTGTCTGGGGCGATCGGCTGGATTAACTGCTGCTGGATTGCCTTCTCCAGCCAATAATCCCCTAAGGTCACCACGTCTGGAACAGAGGTCGTTTCTGCTGCCTGTCGCCAGGTTTGCAGCAGTGAGAACAAAGTTTGTAGCTGTGGCTCTACTGAGAGATTGATCGTTGGACTCCCCGCCGATTGCTTGAGAAATTTCTGGAACTCCCCCAGAATTTGGGTGGGGATCGAGCCACTCAACGATCGCACCGTCAAGCTTGCGTTCTGCCCAGAGCAACCGAGTAGAGACTGGGCGCTGAGGGCGACGAGGAGAGCAAGAAAGGAACGGCGATCAAGAGATGCGGGAAGGGAAGATGGGACAGGCATACGATCGAACTCATGCTCAGATTCCAGTATCCCTCACAAAGCTCTGCCCAGGGTCTCAAAACCCAACCGTGCCCCTGCAAAGCCTAAAGCGCTCAAAGCGCAAAGAGACAAGTGCAACCGAAATGCTTTTGTGAAGAGGGCTACAGAAGCGTTGTTGTTGGGCAAAGTTTCTGCCACGATGGGCATGAGCCGATCGATAATGCCTTAGCCTGATGAATTAGTGAGATTTTCCCTGTGGCCGTCTTGCTTTAGCTTCTACAGATGCCCCAATCTTTGCCCTTTCTAAAGTCCCTTCTCCCATGAATTGGTCAAACCGCTTACAAAACCCTCAGTTCTGGCTCCTGGGAATCGCAGGCGCGATCGTCGGACTTCACCTAGCGCTGGTCGATCGCACAGGTAATCAGGAACTCTTTGCCACCAGCGCCCTCTTCTGGGCGGCGGCTGCCTCTTTGCTCTGGGACAAACGCCACACGCTGAAGTTGGAAAGCGGAACCGTAGCCAGCTCGATCGGAGCGGTTTTACTAGCGCTGGTGTTTCTCAGAAGTGCATCTCTCTCCGAGGCAAATCAGTTTCTGCGGTTCATGCCGATCGTCGCCCTTTTCGGTCTGGCCCTGCTGGCTTCCGGGCAACGCAACCTGCGGCAGTACTGGCGGGAGTTTTTGATTTTCGGACTGTTTGCTGCGTACCCTATCCTGGAGATTTTGCTGCGTCTGTTAGACTTATCAACCCTCACTGCCAAAGTTGCCTCTTTCATGCTTTGGTACTCCGGGTTCCCAGTGCAGCGTCAGGGCGTATTTTTGCAGTTGGCAACGGGTCGAGTTGAAGTGTATGAAGCCTGTTCTGGCTTACACAGCACTTTGCAAATGCTGAGTGTCTCAGTCCTGTTTGTTCTGACTGTCACCGTTCGACCCTGGTATAAAATTCTGTTCTGCATCTCTGTGGCCTTGGGCTTGGGGTTCTTGGTCAATGCGGCACGAGTTATGGTGATGGCCCTACTGATCGGTCAACCGGCCTTTGACTACTGGCACACAGGACAAGGATCGCTGGTGTTCTCTATGATTGCCGTGCTGTTGTTTGGGGTGTTTTGCTGGTTTGCGTTCTTGAGAGACACGCCTACTGCTCCAGGAGCTTCCAGTCATGGCTAAGGTGCAGCACCCCATTCGATTGGCGATGCTGGTGGTGCTGTTGAGCGGCGCGATCGTGGTTTTAGGGAAAGCGATCCTCACACCCAAAGCAACTCAGCAGGCCGCTGCGCCCGCTGCTACTTTACCTACTACTGTGGCGATCGACGGTTGGCAGCTCACGAAGACATCTGCACTTAAAGATCTGGGGGATAAAGTTCCTGGACAGCGCTATGAATATCGATCGACTGCTGCAAATGCTCCGGTTCTGGAAGTGGATGCGTGGATGATGGCGGGAGACGGCAATATCAGCCGCTTTCTGTTTGTACACACTCCCATCCGTGAAGGGAACGTCAAACTTCAGGAGCGCCAAAACGCTGACGGGGTTTACGCAGTGCTGACCCATGAGGGACGAGCTTACCTGAGCGCCTGCATCAATCCTCGCGGTGGTGCGACTGTAACAGAGCAACAGTTTACCCAGAACCACTACCGCCATGACTTGCAGGTTGGTCGCCTATTGCCCTGGTTAATGGGTCAGGAGTCTCTACTGGATGCGCGCTGCATCTGGACGATGATGTCGGTGCCGATCGATCCCAATCAGTCTAATGCAGGCACTTCGGAAACCGCCTATAAAACTTTGGAAACTGCCTGGGTTTCCTGGTATCGCTGGTGGCAGCCAAACTTCCCTCCTGCGCCACGAAAATTGAGGTAGCTCGGTTCATTCTGATACATAATTCTGTTTAGTTGAGGAGATGAGAGTGATGGTTGAGGCAGAGAATGAGAATCGATCGGCTTACCGACTGCGCTGGATCGGCTACGGGCTGCTGACCTTTGCGCTGCTAGATGTG
>DATNQR010000656.1:0-5550 GCA_036703905.1 Thermosynechococcaceae cyanobacterium | reverse complement strand
GTCAATTTCAAGGCTATGTCCCCACAGCGAAGGGCAAACTCAAGTGGTGGGATGTCGTTGTCACTCCCATCCGAGATGGATCAGGCAGGATTGTACAACTGTTATCAATCTCACGGGACATCACAAAGCAAAAGCAAGCTGAATCGGAACGAGAGCAGCTGTTAAAACGAGAACAAGCGGCACGAGAAGACGCGGAACACGCTAACCGGATCAAAGACGAGTTTTTAGCAGTGCTGTCCCACGAGTTGAGATCACCCCTCAATCCCATCTTGGGCTGGGCACGCCTGCTGCGAGACGGCACCCTCGATCCCGCCCTTCAAAGCGAAGCGATAGCCACGATCGAGCGTAACGCCAAACTCCAAGCACAACTGGTTGAGGATCTACTCGACATTTCCCGCATCATGCAGGGCAAGCTGACCTTAACAGTGGCTCCAGTTAGTTTGACCGTTGTCATTGTGGCTGCCGCTGAAACCGTGAGTTTGGCGGCAGCTGCGAAAAACATTCAAATCACGCTTGACCTTGATTCGGAAGTCGCCCCCGTCTCCGGTGATGCTGCCCGCCTGCAACAAGTGGTCTGGAATCTGCTGACCAATGCGGTCAAGTTCACAAACCCTGACGGACAAGTGACGGTTCAACTGAGGAAAGTTCCTGCCGCACGCAGCTTGAGCAAGGCAATGGCGCAAATTCGAGTCAGCGACACAGGAAAGGGCATCAGTTTACAATTTCTGCCCTATATGTTTGAGTCTTTTCGGCAAGAAGACGGCTCAACGACTCGCAAGTTTGGCGGTCTGGGATTGGGGCTTGCGATCGTCCGCCAAATCGTGGAACTGCACGGCGGCACAGTGCGGGCAGACAGCCAGGGTGAAGGCAAAGGCGCAACTTTCACGGTGCAATTGCCCACCATGCAGCAGACAGCAGCGATCCCGCTTGAGCCAACCGTCTACACACCAGAGAGAGACGTGCCGTTAGCGGGCGTTCAAATTCTGTTGGTGGATGATGAGCTAGACACCCGTGAGTTTCAGGCGTTTGTGTTGGAACAAAGTGGGGCAATCGTGACTGCCGTTGCTTCTGGAGCAGAAGCATTACAGGCGTTGGAACAGTTGAGTCCCGATGTGTTGGTGAGTGACATCGGGATGCCCGGACTAGATGGCTATATGCTGCTCCAGCAAATTCGTACCCGCGAGGCATCCCGGAGCAATTCACACCCCTTAGACCCAGGCGCGACAATGCCAGTGTTCAGCAAAGCTGAGCTTCCAGCGATCGCCCTGACTGCCTATGCCGCAGAGATTGATCAACAACGAGCGCTCCAGGTGGGCTTTCAAAGGCACATCACTAAACCGATCGAACCAGAAGTGTTGGTGCAGGCGATTGTAAGCTTGCTAGAACATCCCTAATTTCATCGATCTGCGTCGGTCAGGAGCATCAGTCTGCCCAGCACAAAATGACATCGGGGAACTCCATCAAGCAAGCGGGGTGGAGAATCCACGATCCCACAACAGGCAGCAGGGGCAGGACTTGGAGCAGCTTAAACGCTTTGTCAGGGGGCAAAGCTAAAGACGGGGCGAGCAGGCAAGTTAGCCTCTATTTCAGGCTGGCTCCACGTTCTAGCTCTGTGACGACGCGATTCGCCTCTCTGCGTGGAAACTGGTGTTTTTCTTCGTCCTCCGTATCGATCAGTCGTGCTGCTTCGCACTCTCGGTTAACTTCTGTCGCTTTTGAGCGTTCTATCTCTAAAATCTCAATTGACTCACTGCCCTAGAATCCTTATGGAGTAAATTTTCTAGGCTCTGACTTTTCTGTTAATCTAGACGCGATTAATGGATAGAGTTTAAGACAACAGCAGCCCAACGAGCGGGATTGACACTGCAACCCTGGACTTGGAATGACCTTCTAACCTGTCCCACCATTATCTGAGGCACAACCAAATTTCCTACAACTAATAAGTCTCAACAATTGCTCCTGACTATGCTGGATCAATCTGTCTGAATCTGGACAATCCTTGCAATGTAGAAAGTTTGAGCAGACTTCCTTAAGAAGAGCACCTCAATTCATCCTGTCGAAGTAGCTGGAGTGCTTATGGCTGGAGTTTATCGGCTGCTGCACTGCCACAAGAGCCTAAAACGCTGACAGATTCCAGCTTTGCAGGTTTGCGCCACTCATTTGCGAATTGCGCCATATTTTCTGCTCATTCACACCTGCGGTCTTTTACTCACTGAGCAATGCTTCTAGAGGTCGCATCTGACTCCGTTCTGGAGTGGCTTGCTGGATGGGAATTTCAATGACAAATTTTGCCCCCAGCCCTGGTGTTGAGTGGCAAAACAATTGTCCCCCATGCTTCTCAGTAATAATTTGGTAACTAATTGAGAGTCCCAAGCCCGTGCCCTTGCCTACTGCCTTCGTCGTAAAAAACGGATTGAACAAGCGGGCCCGCACTGTCTCTGTAATGCCTGGACCGTTATCAGCGATCGTAATTTGGACTGCACCCCAACCCGTTACGGCTGTATGGAGCCACAACGTGTTTGGCTTTGAGGCGATCGCCTCAAAGGACTGGCCCTGATTCGCTTCCTCAAACGCATCGATCGCGTTACTCAGAATGTTCATGAAGACTTGATTGAGCTGTCCGGCATAACACTCCACCAGTGGTAACGAACCGTAGTCTTTCACGACCTGAATTTCGGGTCGTTCGGCCCGTGCCTTGAAGCGGTGCCGCAGAATCACCAACGTATTATCAATGCCCTCATGGATATCCACCGCCTTGAACTCCGCTTCATCCAGCCGCGAGAAGTTGCGTAACGACAACACAATTTCGCGGATGCGGTCTGTTCCCACCTGCATGGACTGCAACATCTTGGCTAAATCTTGCATCAAGAAGTCCAGATCAGCCTCTTCTATGGCTGCTTGCAAAGCAGCTGGCGGCTGCGGGCAAGCGTTTTGATAGCCTTGCAGTAGACCGACTAGCTCTTGCGTGTACTCATGCACGTGGCTCAAGTTGCCGTGAATGAAGTTGACGGGGTTGTTAATTTCGTGGGCGACCCCAGCCACCATTTGTCCCAAAGCGGACATCTTCTCACTTTGCACCATTTGGGTCTGGGTCCGATGCAACTCCTCTAGCGTGGTTTGCAGTTGGCGATTGTTTTGGCTGAGTTCGTAGGTACGTTGCTGCACGCGGTTTTCTAACTCGGCGTTGCTTTCCTCTAGGGCGTTGAACGAATTGCGCAGTTGTCCTGCCATTTCGTTAAACGAGGTGGACAGACTGCTGAGCTCTTGAATCCCGCTGGCTTCCACCCGCTGGTCGAGGTCGCCAGTAGCGATCGCCCGAGTGGCAGCACTGAGACGAAGGATCGGACGAGTAATCCAGCGCGAGGTATAGAAGCCGAGGATGGTCGCACCAGCCAGGGCGGCTAAACAAAGGAGCAGGGTGGTGCGCGTATTGGTGTTGATTTGAGCCATGAAAGCGCTTTCGGGGACGCTAACGACCACCAACCAATCCAGTCCGTACTGGTCGCGCCAGGGAGCCACCCGCACGTGATGGCGTTCGCCCTGCAAGTCAATTTGCAGTTTTTCGTTTGCTAGCGAGCTGAACCCGTTGAAGCGTTGCTGCAGTTGCTTAGCGATCGCTTGTAGGGTGGCATCGGTGCTGTCGATTGCCTTTAACCGCTGCACCTCCTTTTTAACCACTTTGAAGAGTGGAGCTTTGCCAGAGTTGGCAATCAACAGACCACTGCGCTCCAGGATGAAGACCTGCCCCGCTTGGGTAACATCTAAATTTTGTAAGAACTCACTGAGCTTCAACAGATGGATATCCGCACTGATCATGCCCACTAACTGCTGCTTGGCATCATAAAGGGGCCGTGCCGCAGAAGCGGTAATGTAGGGTCCGTAGGGCGAAGTCCAGGTGTAGATGCGTGACCAAGTGGGCTTGCCGGCTTTGATCGGTGCAGTGTACCAGCTTTCTTTCAAACTATCGTAGTCATAGCGACTGTTCACACGCAGACGATTGCCCTGAGCATCGGTGTCATAGTTGGTGGCATTCTGCGGCAGCTTGGCTCCCCATTCCTCAATGGTGACTGTTTTACCGTCATAACGAGCCGCCCCCACGCCTTCGCCAGTGGTGAGTCCAATGCCGAGATAGGTGAGGTCATACGCTTGCATCTGCTGCCAGAAATACTTGCCAGCCGTCTGGCGATCGCGCACATCCAGCAAGCCCATTTGAATGGTATCCGCGTTCGTCTGACCTAACTTGTGGGGAATCGACAAATAAGATGTTAAATGTTGATCCACCGAACGGCTCGTGCGTGTCATCAATTGATCTGCTAGTTCGTTGACCGCTTGCTGTCCATTTCTGAGCGAGAGGTAGCCCACTAACCCAACCGCTCCAAAGATTTGCAGCACAAACGGTACAATGAGCACCAATTGCAGCGGGAATCCTTGCAGCTTAGGAGAGGGGAACGCCTTCATGAGATATTTTTTCATAAAGAATAGCTACTTTTAAGGTTCCCGCTTCGCTGCTGGTTGTCTCAGTCGTTTTGCTGACCCTTCACAGCCGTTTTACTGAATCATGGGGTCTGGGGAGTAGTGGAACAGTGAACCGACTTAAGGCTGTGAGCCTGCCTTAGACGCAGAGACTACACTCCATCGTCCCCATTATTTTGCCAGGCTGAAGCTGCCGAAGCTGCCTTCGTCTGAGCAACCGTGCTTGACGACATCATGACTGCCACAATCCGGGCAAAGAACAGGTTCGAGTACCCTGCAGTAGAGTCAGAAAAACGCTGGTCTAATTCTCTCATCTCCACACGTCTAGGACACGACCCACCTTTTTGCCCGTATGTCGGCTCAACTCCCTAAGGAGTCGGTTCTCATTCAACTCAAGCTTTTTTGAGGCTTTGTCCCTGGCTAAGGACAAAGCCTCAAAAAAGCTGCCTATGAATCGTGCGGGCGATCGACTGATGCGCCCACCTGCTGTACTGCAAAATGTCGGATCACAGCTTGGAAGGATAGCGAGCATCGTTCCAGGCTTCAGGTACAGTCTCTTGGTCATAAGCAACTCTACATGGGTCTTGAGCCGAGTCTTAAAAATAAAGTCGGACTGGACGCGAAGCAAGGTGTTTTTGGAACAGCCTCAGTCTCCCTTGCCCTCGCTCCCGTGGCCGAAGTATAAAGATTACGGACAACAAGTTAGTCTTATCTGTTACTTCGCCATACTAGGTAGAGCGAACAGGAGAGTGATCGGTCTCGCACTCAAAGACGAGTAGGTGACGTGCCGGATCGTGGGGCTGTAACCAAGTTGGGCAATCTGAGCTAACACTGCTTCCGGCTGACCCGCGATCGTCAGATCTACTGCCAATAAGATTTGACCAGAACGTACCCCAGGCTTAACGCATTCGAGAACAGGTAGAGACATCAGTCTTTCTCCTTGAAGTTGCGACGACAGACCTGGGAACGGGATTCGACTCGTCGAGGCTCGGTAACAGACTCTAGTTCTACCTTATACAGGTCAGCCCGTCGCTGACACTCTCTTCGAGCTTCACTGGGATTATTTGCTACGACTGG
>DATNQR010000655.1:0-1548 GCA_036703905.1 Thermosynechococcaceae cyanobacterium | reverse complement strand
GCTTGCTGCTCTAGCAGGTGGCAGCACTGCATTCCGATCTGCTGAAGCTCCTCTAGGCTATAGTCCTGCGTGTTCTGACAGGACTGGGCCAGATAGAAAGCTCGAATGGCAGCAAAGACCAGTTCTCTTGCGTTAGCGGTTTTGTTTGCGCCTTCGCTGAGGTAGCGCAACAAGTTCGCTTCAGGAGTTCCGGTTTGACGCTGGAGCCGGAGGGTGAGATTGGTTTTGGTCGAATCGGCAGACATCAGGCGGCTTCCTTGACTAACGATTGGAGTTGGACAAAACTGCCGTAGCAATCGAGGGAACGGAACACGATCGCTCGATTGCTATTGGAGGGGACGTTGCGGTAAAACTGCTCAATCAGTTCTTTCTGTAGCTCAGAGCCCCAGTGGGGAAAGCTATTGGGGGTGAAGTCGTCAAGCTGAGGCTTCAGGCATTGGGACGCGCCGCCCGCAAAGATCACTTCATCGACGGGTCTGGGCATGAACTCGGTCAGCCAAGCGCTGAGTCTACGCCAGTACTCCTGATAGGCTTGCTCGATAGCTTCCTGGAGTTGCTGAAGTTCTCGGTCTGCGTCCTGGGGCTGGCGACTCTTGAGCAAGGGTCTGAGCGACTGGGTTTTTCGGTAGCTTTGGGACTGCGGATCGTGGCAGCAATGCAACAGGTAGTCATAGAGAACGGGGGTCAGCTCGGTTTCGTTTTGCCCAGAGGTGAGCCGCAAAAGGATCTCAATGAAGTTGTGAAAGCCCAGGTCGCTCGTATGCCCTTCGGTGAGTTGTCCTGACTGGAACTGGAGCAAGCTGGTGTTGCGATGCCCAATCATGCAAACTGCAATTCTTCTGGATTGTTTCTGGGGATTTTCGTTCACAAAGGCGGCGACCAAACCTGCACCTTCCGGGTAGCACAAAGAGGTTTGAAGCTGGACTTTGATGGACTGATCCCGAAACTGATAACGCTTGAGCCGTTTTTTCAGGTCAGGTTCTAAGAGTTTGACGCTGCTGGATTCGTTGTAGGGCAGCAGGGTCAGCAGAGACAAATTAAAGGAAGACGGGAGTTGGTGTGTCTGAGCGATTGCTCCCACAACCGCTAAAATTTTTGCGATCGCACTTTCGTATTTGAGCGCTTTTAGTTGCGAGACAGAATAAAGCGTTTTTGCCAGAGAACCTACGACTGAAATCGTGGTTCGCCCTGACTCGGTGATCCAAGCAGACTGTTCCGGTTGAGCTGAAAATGGCTGCAATTGAAAATGTGTCTTGAGGGTTTCTGGAGAAATCTCGATCACATCTGGCAGCATGAAGAAGTTTCTGGGGCGTTGATCATCGACCGAATAGAAACACTTTGTTAAAGATGCTCCTAGATCGACACTGAGCGTTAGGTGTGTCATGATCTGCGGGCTATGATTTTTTTCTTTTTAGCACAACAGATACCGCCTGTTTCCTCGATCGGAAGGTAGAGAAACAGGGGGATTTCGATACAAGATTGACGCACAGATTAGTCCACCAGGTTGCAGGTGACAACTCTTTTGAAGCACTTATCAAGCAGGTTGAG
>DATNQR010000654.1:0-12884 GCA_036703905.1 Thermosynechococcaceae cyanobacterium | reverse complement strand
TGGCTGGACTGCGCCACTACGAACTCACACTGGCTCAACAGTCACTCTCAGAAGCGGCAAAATAACTTTTGCAAAAGGTTGATAGACGTTACGGCAGTTGCTGTCCCGCACTGACTGCTTATCTCGATGCCTTATAGGCTAGGGCGGGGTGCAGGCGTAGAATCCCTACACTCCGTCCTAACCTATGTTCTAAGTTGTCTGTCTATAGCCATACCTGATCGGTGAGACATCCCCTAAACTTTCTTCCCAAAGATACGGGTTCAAATCTCAGGTAGAAGTGTCAGAATGGCTGAAGAGATAAAGAAATTTCAATGGTCTTTAACCCTGACAGCGCTAATTTTCTCGAAGCAGACCTGGAGGATCAGGAGAACCCGCTCCTGAAGTACCTTCAGCACCAGTCCCCTGAAGTTTTAGCCCAAGTGGCCAAAGCTGTCACGCCTGAAGTTAAGCAGATCATCTCTCATAACATTCAGGGCTTGGTGGGAGTGCTGCCTTCAGAATCGTTTAGTGTCAAGATCACAACTGATCGCGAGAATCTAGCGGGGATGCTGGCTTCAGCGATGATGACGGGCTACTTCCTGCGTCAGATGGAACAGCGCATGGAAATGGAAGATGTGCTGGCTGGTACAGTTTCGCTGCGATCGAACTGTGAGTAACGTCACCGCCTTGACGAATCTCAGCTAGCGATTGAATCCTAGCTGGCAGTGGCTTTTAATGGCTTTTCCCGTTTCAAACTCCTCCCTTGCCCCAAACTCCTCACCCGCTACAAACTCCCCACAGTGGCTACCACTGGGACGGTAGCTCTCGTCGCTTCTTCGAGGGCTGGTATTATCGAGTTACTTTGCCATGCCAGCAAACCTTTGCTTTCATGTACTCGATCGAAGACCCGATCGGCGGCAAACCCTACAGTGGCGGTGCAGCTCAAATCCTTGGCCCCAATGACGAATACCTCTGCCGGACTTTTCCCAACGAGCGATTGTTCTGGGCAGAACGGTATGCCCTGGCGGTAGGGCACTGGGGCAAAACTCAGCCGGAGGCAGTTAATCCTGGATACTTGGAGCCGGAACAGTTCGATCGCCAGATTCAAGAAGGCTATCAGGCAACAGCGACTCTGAATCAAGGCAACCTGCAAGAGCCATCGGGTCAGACAGCCCGGTGGGAGTACCAGATTCAGCCTGAGTATGGGTGGGGGTCAGTGGGACGATCGCAGCAGTCCACGGCAGGTTGGCTGTCTTCGCTCCAGATTTTTGAACCAGGCTGGCAGATCCTCATGGCCCACGGCTGGGCCACGGGTTGGATTGAGTGGAATGGTCAGCGCTACGAGTTCACCCGCGCCCCTGCTTACAGCGAAAAGAACTGGGGTGGTGCGTTTCCCCAGCAGTGGTTCTGGCTCAACTGCAACAGTTTTATAGACCAGCCGGATCTAGCGCTGACAGCGGGTGGCGGCCGGCGGAGCGTGTTGGGCTGGATGGAATCAGTAGCGATGATTGGGATTCACCATCGCGGACAGTTCTATGAGTTTGTGCCCTGGAATGCTCAAGTGGAGTGGCAGATCCAGCCCTGGGGATCGTGGCGGATGCAGGCGGAGAATGGGGACTACACCGTGGAGCTGGTGGGCACGACCGATCAGCCTGGCACTTCCCTACGCGCTCCAACCCAGCAAGGCTTGACCTTTATTTGCAAAGACACCATGCAAGGCAAGGTCAGACTGCAACTGCGGCAGCGCCGGAGCCAAACCTTGATCCTGGAAGCCCACAGCGATCTTTGCGGCTTGGAGACAGGCGGCGATCGCTGGCAGGGCCTTTGGAGCAGTCGGTCAAGCTGAAATTGCTCTCAGGATAAATTCTGGGTTGTCCAATTCGCCAGATTCGGCTCCTCCCTCCACTGATCCCTCTCAGCCTCTACAATGGTTTGGATGCAACCCTATCGATTGATCGTTTGCAACTTCCAATGAGCAGTTTGACCAGTTCTTCAGCTTTTTCCCTAGACGATGCAGATGCGATCGACCTCGCTCAAAAGCTTAAACTTGCACCAGAAAGAACCCAGTTGCAGCTAATCCAAGAGTCGCAGCAAACGGAAGCAGGCTTGGCTGGACTGATGCGGTTTTTGAAGGATCAGCAAGCACAAGGGGATGGCGAACCTGGAACTTCGATCGCGATAGCAGGAGCGGTGTATCAAGCTCTCTTGGGGGCAGAGGCAGCGGTAGAGTTTCTGCAAGTCCAGTTTCCTCAAGGTGTTGTGCCCTTGCGATCGCAGGCAGGCCTGGACTATGCCCCGTTGCAAAAGCTGCTGGCCCAGCAGGACTTTCTAGCCGCAGACAAACTCACACTGCAAAACCTGTGTGAGTTGGCGAGTCCGGCTGCGGTGCAGCGCAAATGGCTGTACTTTACCGAAGTTGGTCAGTTTCCCAGCCTTGACCTGCAAACCATCAACGCACTCTGGTTAGCCCACTCTGGCGGCAAGTTCGGGTTCTCGGTACAGCGTGAGATCTGGTTGGGCACGGGCAAAGATTGGGAAAAGCTGTGGGTTAAAATTGGCTGGAAATCAGGGAACATCTGGACGCGCTATCCTCAAGGCTTCACCTGGGATCTGACGGCTCCGAGGGGGCATTTGCCCTTGTCTAACCAACTTCGGGGAGTACGGACGATCGCTGCTCTGTTAACCCATCCAGCCTGGTCGTAATCTTGCAAAAGCGATCGGTACAGCACTAAGTTTAGGAAATTTCAGTATTCTTGCTGACGGATTCACCGTTCGATTCGTTCGACTTCAGGGAATTCTGAAAATATAGCTGTAATACAGACAGCGTAGGACATTGGGTTTGAAGGGAGTGTGGGGCCATTGCCCCCAGCCAGGGGTTTCACCCCTACACCCGTCCTAACCGATGAAGCTATGGCTATAACTCAAGTTGCGTGGAGCCAACGCTTCAAATCATCTCACAGGGGTTACAGGGAATGATCGACTCTGAGAATCGGCTGTTTTGCCGTCTGGATGGATTAACGGCTGCAATGCGGGAGCAGCAGCGACTGAATGCGCTCACTGAACTAGGGCTGCTGGGATCTGAAACTGTTCCAGTGTTTGAGGAGGCGACCCAAACGGCAGCCCATTTTCTGGGAGTGCCCATCTGTATTCTGGGGCTGATGGCGCAAGAATACCAGCACTATAAATCTGCCGTGGGTCTGTCCCGCCTGGGATTGATGAACGAGTTGACGATCGTCCGGCGGCTACCGCGTCTGGAGACTTTTTGTACCCATGTCGTGGACAGTCAGCAGCCCCTCGTTATTTCGGATACCCTGGATCATCCTGCTTTTGCTAACAGCGCCTTGGTGCATCGGTATAGCATCCGGGCTTACCTGGGTGTGCCTCTAATCAACTCTAGCGGCTACTGTCTGGGCACGCTGGCGGTAATGAGTTTGCTGCCGCATCAATTTAGCCCTAAAGACATTGAGTTCCTGGGGCTAACAGCCCGTTGGAGCCTGAGCGAGTTTGAGCGACAGGCGGTCAGTAAAGTGTCTTCTCCCCCAGTTCAGGTACCCCCAGTTCAGGTAGGTGTTGCGATCGCGCCTCGTCCTGCTCCTGCAACAAACCCTGCAACTCACCAACTAAAGCTCGATCTCCTCGGTCAGCTGACGCAGGAACTCCGTACTCCTTTAACTTCAGTACTGGGAATGGCCAGTATGCTGAACCGGGAGATTTATGGCCCCCTGACTATGAAGCAAAAGGAATATCTCGATATTATTCACAGCAGTGGGCAGTATTTGCTGTCCCTGGTAAATGAGATTGTGCAACTGTCAGAATTAGAAGAAACTCCCAAAGATCTGACTCTAGCTCCTGTAGACATTGAAATGGTGTGCCAGCAGGTAAGCAACACCTTAGCCCAAGCACTGCATCGGCGGCAGCAGCAAATACGGCTTTCGGTAGAACCTGGCCGGCGAGTAGGGCTACTGGACAAAAGCAAAATTCATCAAATGCTTTACCACTTAGTGTTTTACGCCAGCCAGTCTTCAACAGCAGGCAGCACTATCCGCCTCCATGCTTCCTGGAAAAAAAAGCATCTCAACTTGACCGTCTGGGTTTTCCATCCCTGGCTGGACGAGGACATAACCTGCGCCGATCGCCATCCCCAGCCTTCCCTGGTTTCTTCGACTTTTCCTGAAGGTGCCGTGTTGATGGATTACCCGATCGAGCTTGAAACAATTGATCGAGAGACTGACCTTTTAGAAAGCAATCCTGAAGTTTCAGCTCCTTCAGCCACCTTGCCAGACAACTCGATCGAGATCAATTCAACCCATCTGGGTCTATTACTCTGCCGGCAACTTGCGGAACTGCACGGTGGACAGCTATTGATCCAAGCTCGTCTAGAAGCGGGCTACCGCTACGTAATTAGCCTGCCCCAAACGGTTGAGTTGGAGCCAGATTAGTGTGTCAGGACTATTCGCCAGCACCAGCAGCTAGACCAGGAACTAAAGCCAAGAAGAAAGCGATCGCTGCTTGCGAATGTCCATTGCATCTGCAAGGCTGGCGGTCTGCCAGTCGAGGGCATGGCTAGCAGTCGAGGGCACAACGGCAACTCTGGAGGTAGGAATGGGACGGGGCTGGACTCGTCTCACAGGTGTGGGTCTTGTGGCTGTGGGTTGAGGACGCGATCGAGGCGTGACCGGCCGGACAGGAGCAGTGGCAGGCCGTTGGGCTGGGGCTTTACGCGCCAGGCTTTTTGTAGCAGGAGCAGATTTAAGCTGTTCGGGCTGGGGCTGCGATCGTAAGACTGACTGCCTAGCCTGCTGAGGCTGCTTGACCTGCTGAGGCTGCTGTCTGCTTGACTGCCTCGCTGATTGCTTCTGTGGTTTAGGCCGTGGAGAACGAATGATCCGTCTGGATCGTTGAGGACGAAGCTGCTTGGAAACCAGAATTGACCCAGCTGTGCAGCTAAAAGCGATCGCTCCAAATAGCCAAAGGGAGAAAGAATTTTTGGTTTGAGAATCCGGCTGAATGGCAGGCTGGGCCGCAGTGTTGCTGGAGCTGGAAGAACCGATCGCAGCTCCTGACGCTCCCTGCCCCCCCGTCAGTCCTGGACTCACTAGACTGCTCACCGAAACCGCCGTTACCAACAGCAGCGAAGCCCACATCCCACCCCAGAACATTAACGGTCGGGACTCCAGAATCTGGACAAGCGTGTTAGGAGATGGTGACTGTGGCGGTTCTAAACGATTCTCCATACCCTTCCTTACAGGCTGGTGAGCAACGCACGAATTGATTCTACTCAACCCTGAGAAAAATCAACACCAGCAATGGTAAAGAATTTACCGAACAACACCAGCAATGGTGAAGAATTTACCGAAAGCTCTGAGTCAGACAAACTAAGTGGACGCAAAGACGGAGATGACCGATCGGTCGATCGTCTCCAGCGTAAACTTAAGGCTGCAACGCTTCATTCTGGATGTCTCATGATTAGTCTGCCTACTTTGCCCTTCCCCACTCCGACAATTCTGCTGACCAGCATTGCGATCGCCGCGGCGTTAGTGTACCTACCCTTTCTAGTGGTAGCCTTCGCTCGACTGCAAGCCGGCTATGATGCAGCAACTCCTCGCACAATGTTCGATAAGCTGCCAGATTATGCCAAACGAGCCACCTGGGCCCATCAGAATGCGTTTGAGTCTTTTGGGCTGTATGCAGCAGCAGCGCTCATGGCCTACGTGACTCAAGCAGAGTCGGCATTAGTGGGCTGGGCGGCGATCGCCTACCTTCTGGCGCGGCTACTGTTTCCGGCGTTTTATATCCTGAACATTCCCATTGGGCGATCGCTGATGTTTGCGATCGGTTCGCTCTGCATTGGCACACTGTTTGTTCTCAGCATCTCTGGGCATCCATAGCCCATGTTGCAAGATTGAACCCTTACGCGGCGTTTGCGGGTGAGTTAGCGATCGCTAACTCGCTGAAAGTTTGCGCTTATGTAAATAATATGATACACTCAGTTACATAACTTCATAATTCCAGGTAGTAAATTGCTGTGGGGCGATTGACTGCCACCAAAGACTCCCCTCCACTAACTAGTTCTAGAATCTTTTGCCCTGGCTGAAGCTGGGGCTTTTTTGTGCCCGAGCTTCGCGTCAAGTGGCGGAGGATGCTTTTGAAAGCTGGGGTTTTAGGCTAGGGTCTAGGAGTAGAATGGTCACACTCAACTTGATACTTTATGAGCCTAAAGCTGTATCTTGTGCGGCACGGAGAAACGATTTACAGCAAGACTGGAAGTTACTGTGGCGAAATCGACCCAGAGTTGACGGCAGACGGGCTTCTGATGGCGGAGCAACTGGCCGCAGCTTATCAGTCGCATCCCTGGACGGCGGCGTTTGTGAGTCCTATGAAGCGGACGATCGCCACAGCCAAACCTTTGTGTGAGTCCCTGGGCTTGGAGATGCAGTTGCGGGATGGACTGAAGGAAATTCGTTACGGTCAGTGGGAAGACAAAACTCCAGAGTACGTTAGCCAGCACTACGCCGAAGATTACCAGCACTGGCTAACCGAACCAGCCTGGAACCCGCCCACTGGGGGAGAAACGGCAGTGCAGATCGCCAGCCGCGCCTCCCTAGTGATTGCCGAAATTCAGGAGCGGTATGAGGCGGGCAATGTTCTTGTCGTCTCTCACAAAGCAACTATCCGAGTCATTCTTTGCTCACTTCTGGGCATTGACTTGGGCAGCTATCGCAATCGGATTGCTGCTCTGGCTGCCTCGGTCAACGTGGTCAAATTCGACGTTCGTGGCCCAATGCTGGAAGTTCTGGGCGATCGTTCCCATCTGGACGATCGCCTGCGGGCCCTGGCTGGAACTTGACCTCAGCCTCAGCTAACTAGCAGCTTTCTGCTCATAGTATTCCGAGATGTGTTCATATACGTGTTCCGGGAACTGCAAATCTCTGTAGACGTTGCAGGCATCCGGGTCATCTGAGTTGGGGCAAATGGGAAAATCCTGCTGCAGCTGCCAGTGCAAAATGCGATCGCGCTTAGGCGGATTGTAATCTTTGCCCTGAACCTGCTGCACCAAAGTTTTCGCTTCGGCCTCGCTGAAGTCTGAATCCTGCCGCAGCTGTTGGATCAGTTCTTCCTCACTCAGGAAATGCCGTGCCACCATCGCAAATACCAGTCTGCCGTAGTGGCCGATATCTTGACCCTCTGCCAGCGCATCTAGCAGATGGGTCATCATGTCGCTTTTGCGTAAATCTTCGATCGCCATCAGAATTTTCTCCCACGCTTGCTATCTCCCAGTTATAGAAATCTCGTGGAGCGATCGCCGTCCGTCGAAAGACAGTACATTTGTACGAGAAGAATCTACCTCAGGTTGGGCGCAGGAGCACGCAAAAATCATGGGTGTAGAGTGCCAAGATCCAACCCTACTCAGAATGTCAACACAGCCTAATCAACTCGCTCCAGTTGCCAGAGAATCTGGTTGCCTTCCCGCCGTACCCTGGATACCACCCAATTGCGCCAAACCCAGTTGTCTCCTCGACTGGTGACAGCACTAGCGTTGATATCCATCAGATCGGCCAGTTCGGAACTGGTGATCAGGTAGCCTTTGGCGGCAACTTCATCGGCAATGTGTAGGGTATCTACCAGATCCCGCAGTTGGCTCACCCGCACCTCACGGGGCAGGTTGTCTAGCGCATCTGTCTGAGCAGGAGTGTTTCCATCCATCTTGGCAACCGCTACTGGCGAGAATAATCTGTAGTGAAAACTTGAGCAGTTCATCAGCCGACTCGCCGATCGGCGTTTCCTGGCTTGATGTTATAGCTAGACAGACAGTTTAGAACATTGGGTTTGAAGGGAGTGTAGAGGCAACACCCCCAGCCAGCGGTTCCACCCCAGCACCCTGTCCTAACCTATGAAGCTATACCTATCTTGGCGCGATGGGACAGTTGAGAACTATCACCCCGCGTTACCCACGATGCTAAGAGCCTAGCTGAAAACTCTAATTAAGAACAATGCTTTGGAGAAACGCTTGAAACGCGGGTAGATGGAGCAAGTTCCCTGGAGGCTTTGCCTTGCTTGCTAAGATGGGTCAGCCATCCCACGGAGCAATCCGCATGATTGAAGTCGAGCATTTGGGCAAGGTTTACGGCGCAACCAGGGCGATCGAAGATGTCACCTTTGCCGTGGAGCCAGGAGAGATTCTAGGATTTCTTGGCCCCAACGGAGCCGGAAAAACCACCACCATGCGAATTTTGGCGGGCTATCTACCCGCTTCCACAGGCAGCGCTAGAGTTGCAGGCTACGAGGTGCATGAAAATTCGATGGCAGTGCGGCAACGCATCGGATATCTGCCAGAAACACCGCCTCTGTATCCCGAAATGACCGTGGAAGGCTTTCTTAACTTTGTGGCGCGGCTCAAAGGCGTGAGTGCAGGCGATCGTCCTGGCCGAATTCAAATCTCTTTGAAGCGCTGCGGATTAGTGGACAAGCAGCACACCTTGATCCGCAAGCTTTCCAAAGGCTATCGGCAACGGGTTGGCATTGCCCAGGCGATCGTCCACGATCCGCCCGCAATTATTCTGGATGAACCTACTGTGGGTCTCGATCCGCGTCAAATCACCGAAGTTCGGAACTTGATCAAGGATCTAGCTGGTGATCACACTGTCTTGCTTTCCACCCACATCCTGCCAGAGGTGAGTATGACCTGTAGCCGTGTGGCTATCATCAATCGCGGTCGGGTTGTAGCTACAGGCGACCCTGAAACGCTGGTGGCTCAACTCACAGGCGGAGCAGGCTACGAAGTGGAAGTGGCAGGAGAGCTGGAGACGCTACAGCAAACGATTCGGGCGGTGAGTGGAGTTGAGGCTGTGGCAGCGATAGCTGCCGACTTGCTACCCCAGCACCATAGACTCAAGATTACTTCAAGCAACGCCCTGGACGGGCAGGAGTTGGCCCGGGCGATCGTCAACTCTGGGGCCGGACTTTACGAAATGCGACGCACGCAAGCCAGTCTAGAGGCGGTGTTCCTGCAACTCACGACGGAAGATGCGAGTGAACCATCCACGGAAGAAGTAGCGATCGAGGAGGCAGTCTAGATGCGAGTGATTTTCAGCAATATCCTGGCCATCTACCGTCGTGAACTTCAGAGCTATTTTGCTTCTCCTCTGGCGTACACGCTGGCAGGAATTTTCTGGCTGCTGGCGGGCTTTTTCTTTGTAGCGATTCTGCTGGGGCAGGGCGGACTGATTGACCAGACCACCGCTGCCGATTCGCAGGCGCAACAGGGAGTTAGAGTGGCTCCGATCGATGTGCCCTACACCTTTCTGCAATTCTTCTTAAGCGTGTTGAGCAATTTAGTGCTGTTTGTGTTGCCGATTTTGTCGATGGGCCTGTACGCCGAAGAACGCAAACGCGGCACTTTGGAACTGTTGGCTACCTCACCTATCACTAACTGGGCGGTGGCAGTGGGCAAACTGCTGGCAGTGGTGACGGTGTTTGGGTCAATGGTGCTGCCGTTGCTGGTTTATGAATCGATGGTGCTGAGTGCAACTAACCCACCCTTCAATCCAGCGATCGCCATAACGGGCCATGTTGGGTTAATGCTCTTGGCGGCGGCCATTTTATCTCTAGGAATGTTCATTTCTTCCCTCACCGACAGCACAATTCTGGCAGCTATTTTCACTTTTGCCCTGGTGTTGTTGCTCTATGTGGTGGATCTTTTGACCAGGACGATCGGTGGGCCCTTCGGAGCAGCATTGGGGCATCTTTCGCTGCTGAAACATTTCACTAACTTAAGTCAAGGTATCCTCGACACCAGCAGCTTAGTCCTGTTTGCCAGCTACATTTTCTTGGGAATCTTTCTGACGGCCCAATCGATCAATGCCTTTCGGTTCCAGCGATCGTGACCCACTAGGTAGTGTTGATTGGGTCGAAGTAGCGGTGCAGGGAGCGTTGCCTCTTGTCCCAAGTAGGGGATTCAGAAACAGTAGATCCCCGGCATCTTAAAGATGCCGGGGATCTAGCAGTCAGATCGATCGGGACAGCTAGTTAAAGCTTGCCGCAAACTTCTCCTTCAAAGGGTTGAACTCCAATGTTGGGGTAAGCATCATCACTGGGGGCAAAAATTCGAGTAATGCCGTCTGAGAAGTACTGAATCACATCTACAAACAGTTTTGTAACGCCCATAAGTTCACCTCAAAAATGAAGAATGAATTGGTGTGAAGCTTGATCAGTCCACCCCTCCCACAACGATTCACCCACCACAATCCACACGCTGAAACGATAGAAAGTGAGGAGCGATCAGGTTAGAACAACCTTAATGACTTGCCACAGCGCAAGTAAGTGGGCAGGAAGCGTAAACAGAAGATTGGCGAGAGTCTGCGTCACCGTTCAGCCAGCCCAACCAACTCACATCTTGAGGATGTATCCCCTTGAGCGTGAGAGCTGCTGCCCCCAGCAAAATAGAGAAAAGATTGAACCCCAGAATGCTACCCGCGACCACCAATACAGAACTAATCGGCATGAGAGACTGCAAAACCACAGTTGCCAATGCCCCGATCGTCACCATCAAAATGATCAAAGGAAAGCCCACAATCAGCAGACAAACTGCTAACGTGAAAGCCCAAATCAAGAAACTTTTGAGTAGCAGAATATAGTAGAGACTCTTAAAGCTTTGGCTCTGAGAAAGTGCCATGTTGCCTCCTAAAGGTTGTAAATTATTGAAGTTGGATCGAAATGCTTTTTGAACGATCCCCACACTTGGATCGTGATGAATTTCAGTATAGGGGAATACTGTAGATTAAATGAGGCTTGGTGAAATATATTTACAGTTGTTGGTAATTGTTTACCAATTCAAAGAGAGTTGCTAGCTTCTGAGTGCTAGATAATACTGACTGTTCTTTCCTGAAACTGTTGATATTCCGAGAAAAATCACCAAAGAGCAGTAGAACAAGGGTAAAAACCGTGAGATTTTGTGGATCAGTACTACGTAAGCACGATCGTTTTCTCTTCACTCTTCTTAATTAATTGGGCTTGAAATTGCGTTCAGATTGCTTCAGAAGCAGTTCTGACGCTGCTGTTGGGTTGCAGAAGGGGAACTAGATCAGAACTGTTTATGATCGCTTAACCCTACGTCGTTAGGATTGGTCAACGCTCCAGAGGATTGCTCAGAGCATTGCTTGGTTATCCCCAGAAACGATATGGCACCCAAACCCACTTCCCAGATCCGTTCAGTCCGTTCTCGCTCTCCCAGGGCGATCGATCCTGCGGCCAAGCTTGTCGTTGTTGGACTGGCTGGGTTTAGCCTTGGGTTAGTGGTCATTTTGGGCTGGAACTTTATTTCTAGTACCCTCAAAACTCACAAGCTGGTGCTGGCCGCAGGCAGCAGAGATGGAGAAAGCTATATTCTCAGTCAGGCAGTTAAGCAAGTTGTGGAGGCGCGAAATCCTAAGATTCAAATTGAAGTGGTGGAGACGGGCGGCACTCAGGAAAATATCACGAGGCTGGAGAAGGGCGAAGTTCAGCTAATCACTGCTCAAGCGGATGTGCCAACCGGCCCAATGGCGCGCACCGTGGCGATTTTGTATCAGGACGGTTTCCAGCTAATTGTCAAAGATAAATCCCGCATCAATCAGTTCTCGGATTTGAAAGGGGCGCGGGTTGCCTTACCGCAAAAAGGCGGCCAGTTCCGCTCTTTTCTAGAAGTTGCATCTCACTACGGGCTGCAACAGAAAGACTTTAAGTTTGTGGGTGCAGCCCAGGAAGACGCAAATACAGCCTTCCAGAAGGATCAAGCCGATGCCCTGTTCCGAGTCCGGGCTTTGGGCAACAAAACTGTATTGGAGATGGTGCAGCAACATCAAGGGCGGTTAGTGGCGATCGATCAGGCCGCAGCCCTCAAGATTAAATATCCTGCTTTTGAGCCAGCCACTATTCCCAAGGGAGCCTACCGCGGCGGCGAGCCACCTGTTCCCGCCGCCGACTTGGCCACGATCGCGGTGCAGAGGACGCTGCTCGCCAGCAGAAACCTCGACAACGAAATTGTTCGAGAGATTACGGCGGTTTTGGATGGGCAACGCCAGGATATTGCAAATCGCATTCCTGATAATTTCTCTGATGTGCGGCCACTGGTCGCCAGCATCAAAAAACCAGAAACGACTGGAGGAACCGGAATTCCCATTCATCCGGGAGCGCTGGCCCATTTCGATCGCGATCAGCCCTCATTTATCCAAGAAAATGCAGACTACATCGCGCTGATCTTGACGGTGATTTTGCTCCTCGGCTCTTGGACTTGGGAGTTTAAGTCCTGGATCAATCGGCGTAGAAAAGATGTGGCTGATGTATATATTGAGGAGGCGATTACGTTGATGACCCGTGTGCAGGATGATCAGCAAGAACCCGATCAAGCGCTAGAGGAACTCGATCGCTGTTTTGCCCGGGCTGCAACGGCCCTAGTCGAAGAAAAAATCTCTCAAGAATCGTTCCGAACTTTGAGTGAAGCCTACAAAGCGGTGCGAGATGTGGTGGAGCATAAGCAACGGCAGGCTGAACGCCGTCCGTCTCGTTTGCCCAAGCCAGCCGCCAAAGTTTTGTCATCTGAGGGCGATCGTTGATATCTGAGCCGGAGAATCCGGTTGCTCATTCTGCTCCAACGCTAAATCCCTAGGACTCCTCGAACTGTGGCGGTGAAGGTGGGCAGGTGTTTTTCGGCAAACTCGACCAGTCCTGTGCCTTTTTTGATCACGCCTTCCAGGTTTTCCAGGGCTTCGTCGGCTTTCTCTAGCAGGTCGGGAGTGCGATCGCTCTCTCCACCGATTTTGCCCAGTTCAGCCAGATATTTCAGGGCGCGGTTTTTGTGTTTTTCGTCCAGTCCGGCGGTAGGGGAATCGATCGCTGTTTTCACTTGCTTCAGCAGATCAGTCAGGGCT
>DATNQR010000653.1:0-3075 GCA_036703905.1 Thermosynechococcaceae cyanobacterium | reverse complement strand
TATCTGAGCGCTATCGCAATCGCCGCCGCAGATTTGGGTTACGCTTCAATCTGATTGCAGGCATCTACAACTTTGAACTCAAGCTCCCGTCCTGACTTCTGCAACAGGTCTGTTGAGTGGTAGAGCGCATATCCGCTGGTTCAGGTTATTTTCGCTGATCGAGTAAAGATTAAGCGATTTGCCTACCCGCATGGCCGCTATGATCTATGCAGCGATCGTCCGTTTGCTGTTCAGGCATTTATGGCTATAGCCTCACCGGTTAGGACGGGGTGCAGGCGTGGGAACCCCTGGCTGGAGGCAACGCTTCTTCAGCCTCTTGTTGCCAAACAGCTTCAACATTGTCCTGAGCAAGTGCCTACAGCTATAAGTTCTTGCTCCAAGCCTTTCTAAAATTTAATTGCTGCACTTCCTAGATTGCTATGTCAACTCCTTCCCTCCGCGATCGCTACCTGGAATTGATCGATCAGATTGTGCAAACCACTCTCAAAGGCAACATCCGATCGAAAGAACAGGTCTACCAAATGCTGCTGAAGGGCATTGAAGCGGGAACGGGAGAAGTGTTTGAGTACTGCTTGCAGGAGCGAGTGGACAGCACCCAGCAGCAGACAAACCAAGCGGACGAGTTTAAGCAGGCTAAAGCCACCCGGAGCTTAAGGGCGCTGCAAACGATTCAAGGCGAGTGGCAACGGTGGCAAACGCAAAATCAGGCAACCAGCGCGATCGTCACCGTTTTGAATCAGATCACCACGGCAGAACCTCGCCAGCGCTTGACCGTTTTTGTGCAGGCGATCGATCCCAACCGAGCCGACTGCCTGAACGGAACCCAGCTGAAACAACTGGCTAAAGCGCTTCAGTCAAACAGTAGCTTAGACGACACGCTGCAACAGGACTCGCAGTGCCTAGCTGCTGGCATTACCCGTGGGCTGGAAACTTGGAGCCGTTTGCAAGACCACTTGATTGGCTGGATCTACGAACCGAGTGCGATCGGCTTCGAAAACGCGGCTGGGCAGCAGAGTCCCTGGGCAGAGTGGGGCAAGCACATTACCAGTCCGGTTCTGTTGGCGCTATGCCGCACGATCGTCGCCCAAGAATCGGTGGCTGAGTTTGCAGCGCAGTTGCCCAGCTTGGATCTGAGCGATTGGGTAGAGTTGGCGATCGTGCTTCAGTATTTGCAGCAGGGATTGATCGGCTGGGCAGATCAGCAAATCTACAGCACCAAGCTGGGGGCCAAGTTTTCTATCTCCACGTTTTTGATGTTTCCGATCTTGTGGTCGCAGTTGGCACGGGGGTTTGAGCAATCGACTTTGCTGAACTCCTTCAACCGCGATCGCTTCGCCAACGGTTGCTTCCAGATTGCGATTCAGATCCTGCGGGTGTTCTCCCAGCGCTCCTATTTTCCGCTCTACGGAAACGTGTTTTCTTCGTTTCCGGGTGGTCGGCTCCGCAGCGTAGTGGATTACCTGAATGAACCTCTAAGGCGAGTTGAGGGGACTCAGGAAAAAGCCCGGATCTTGACTCTGATCGGCTCCTCTACCCGCGCTCAAGGACTATTGGAGGAAGCCAAAGGATTTCATCAGATCGCCAGAGAAGCGGCCGCCGCAGCAGGCGATCGTCCCTGCGAAATTGCCAACCTCAACCACCTGAGCCGCACCGCCGCCGCTCAAAAAAACTACGCCGAAGCCGTCAGCTACAGCCAGCGCGCTTTGATCATCAGTCGGCAGGTGGGCGATCGTCCGGGTGAAGCCAATGCCCTGGTGAACTTGGGCTACGGCGAGGTGCTGCTGGCCCAACAGCGCGAACAGGCAGAGCCAGAAGTGTACGAGTCCGCGATCGATTATTTGCGGCAAGGACTGAACCTAGCAGAGCGGGAAAACGATCGCCAGAGCCAAGCGCTCGGTTTCAATAGCCTGGGCATTGCTTACCTAGCGATTGATCAAGCGCAAGAGGCCATCGCCAGCCTCAGCAGCAGTCTGAAGGCTGCCCAAACCGCCGGAGACTTGTATCTGCAAGGGCTGAACCTGGCCTACACTGCCGAAGCCTACTATCGACTAGGGCAGCGAGACACCGCTATCTACGCGGGCTGCGTGGGGATGTATTATCTGGAACTGATCGCCTCGCGGGAGTGGCGACAGCCTGCCGGACTGCTGACAGTGCTGCAAGGGCAAATGGGTGACGAGTTCCAGAAGACTCTGGAAGGACTGCGGAGAGACCTGCTGGCAGGAATCGGAGTCGATGGCTACGACCACATCCCCAAACTGCTGGAGCAGTACCGCAACGGCGAGTGACAGTGAGTGACAGTCCAGTAACAGCACACTCGATCGCCCTGTACGCTGGACAGCTTGCCATAGTGGAAGAGTAGGTTCCAGGCTAAATTGAGGTCAGGCACATGAAGACACAAACCAGATGGTTAGCAATTCCGACTGCCTTGGCGATCGCTCTCGGAACCGCAAGCACCGCCTTCAGCGCCCCCGTGCTGATCTCCTCCAGTTCTGCTGACGTGCAGCTAAATGGCACTTCCGGCGGCCCCCAGAAGGACGGAGCCTGCGCTGGATTTGTTTCCGCCTCTCCCAACCATGTGGTGCAGGTAACGGATGAGGCTAATTTGAACTTCACTTTGCGCTCCACCGGCCAGCCAGCCTTGCTGATTCGCAGCGCCTCTGGTCAGAGCTTCTGCGTCCCTGCTGACAGTCTCTCCAACGGCACGGTAGTGATTCCGGGACTGTGGACAAAGGGAACTTATTCAGTGTTTGTGGGCGATCGGGCAAATGGGCAGCATCCTTACACGTTGTCGATTTCTCGCAAGTAATCTCCACATTTGTTCCGGGGTACAGCAAAAGGCAGAAGTGATTGGGTTAACCCTCCTCGCTTCCGCCCTTTTTTTGCGTTAAATCCAAGCCATAGTTTCATTGGCTACGACAGAGCGCAGGGGCGGAACCTTACTTGGGGGCAATGCCCCCGCACTCCCTTATCACCCTTATCTTGATTTAAAGGTACCGAATTTAGTCCTCAATCACCTGGGCTGGAACTTCCACCGCATCAACCTCGATCGTTCCTGGAGGAGTGAGCCGATGAAAT
>DATNQR010000652.1:0-3354 GCA_036703905.1 Thermosynechococcaceae cyanobacterium | reverse complement strand
GATAAACCGGATTGGTGTAGGTTTGCACTATGGTTTAATACCGATTTAATACTGAAAGTTCACGTAGGTTTCGGTCGCTTGGTCAGGCAGTTTTTCCACCGTTTGGCAGCGAAGCAGCTGCTGAATTCGGGGCGATAGACTACTGTAATAACTTTGCTCAAGGGTTAAATCTACCTTGTGGGTGTGAAGCCAGTGCATGACGTAGCCCATCACCACCATTGGGCGGGGCTGTGGGGTCAGGTTGGGTGTGCCGCGGTGCAGGGCTAGGGGCGATCGAATCATCACATCTCCAGGCTGCATATAAAATTGCTCCATCGCAATTTCGCCTGCCTGGACTTTGACTAACCCCTCTTCCCGTGGCATGACATGAGTGCCCCGCGCCATCTCAAACGGGCCATTTTCGGCAGTCACTTCAACCAACGGAAAATTGACCGCCAGCGCATACAAAGGCGTGACAATTTGATCGGAAAATAGAGGACGAAAATCACGGTGAATTTCTTGATACTCTGATCCCTGCATGGGGATATCTGCGCCTAGCTGCACCAGCTTATATTCCTGGTAGAAAACGCGATCGAGCACGCCCAAAATAGTTGGATTGGCGAACACCATTGGATCGGCGAAAGGAGCCATCCACGGCAAGGTAACATAGCCACGAGCCGTCCCTCTGGGAGCAACTCCGCCCGATCGCTGTTGTCGCTCCTGAAACAGGGCATCAAAGGCAGCTTTCCACGCCTCGATTAATGATCGATCGAACAGTCCGCGAAGGATGCAAATTCCGTCTCGATTCAGATCTGCTGCCAATTGATCTAAATCGGTAGGACTAAAGTTTACGGTCTTAGTGCTTTGAATCATGGTGCTGCCTGCTGCTCTGGAAGATTGGACTCATTCTGGCTCTCCAAGAAGCAAAATGTAGCCCTCTATACGATCTCTATTGTCCCCATTGGCACAGGCAGAATCGCAGAGGTTCCAGCAATTCTTCAAAAAACTCAATTTCTCTCGATTGCAAATTTTCAGGCTACCCTGAACCCGTTATTGCTCCTTAACGTGAGTTTTGGATAAGAAAAGGGGAGGGGAGTAGGCTGAAAATTACCCAATCATTCAGCCCCTCGCCCCTAGGCTTAGCTTAGAAGAACTCTCTTGCTGATTTGACGCTTACACTCGGCAACACTGACGACCGTAAGCCCGCTCCACAATTGCTCAAAGCGCTGTTTGGCAAAGTCTTTTGCGTCAATGTCATCTGCGGCTTGATCGGCTACTGCTATCAGCCCGAGAAGCCATCGCTTAATCTATGAGATGACTTTGGCCCAACTTGCTTATCTAAAGCTCACGTTAGATAGACTTTGCTGACTGGCGGGATGGGCATGGCTCTAGAGGCATGACTCACCTGAATCGAGAAACAGCTCTCAAGCTGGCGTGTCGATCGTCTCGCCGCGGGAAGCGTACCAGGAAACCACGCCACCTGTAATCACCAGCAGCGCCAGACCCAGAAAGACTGTGGGCAAGCCCAAGAACGTTTCTGCTACCCCCGCCAGCGCCAGAGGCAAACTGAGGGCGATGTTGATGGCGTTGTTCTGAAGTCCAAACACCTTACCCCGCATTTCTTCTGGGGTTTCTTCCTGAATCGTGGTCTGCATGGGGACACCGACGATCGCCGCAAACCCGCCCAGCAGGGTAATCAAAAGCAAAGTGGGAATCAGGCGCTCGGAAAAGAGTGCCAGACCTAGCAGAGAGGCGGCCATGCCGAAGGAACCATACAGGCTGAGGCGATTGTGGGAAAACCGCTGCTCAGAGTGGCCCACAAAGGTTGCCCCGATCGCCATGCCTACGCCCCCCGCTGCCAGCAAGAAGCCAAACTGGGAGGACTTGATTTCTGGAATCACCTCCGCCAGACGCACCGCTAGGACTGCCAGCGCCGCAAACACCGAGAACAGAATAACTAGCTGCAAGAGAGCGTTTCTCACCCGTACCTGCTGGCTCAGATAGCGGAAACCATCCCGAATGTCTTCAAAAACGTGGGGCTGCTCGATCTTCGTTGTCTGTCCGTTGCTATCGATCACCACTCCACGCTTTGCCTCGCCAGTTTGCAGCCAGAGCAGAATTAGCCCAGCGATCGTGTAGCCACTACCCACTACTATTTCTTTGCCCAGCCCGATCGCTGTCCAGCCCAGCCCCGCCGCAATACTGTCGGCGATCGCCAGCAACGGTTCTCCCACAGCAAAGCCAATAATCACCGAAGCCATCGCCGTTGTGGTGTAAAGGGAGTTCGCCGATAGTAAGTGCTGCCGCTCCACCACAAGGGGAATGGCCGACTGCTCAGCGGGGGCAAAAAACTGAGTCAGGGTGGAAACCAGGAACGTGATCCCCAACATGATCCAGAACCCTACGGGCAAGCCCCCCAGCCCTACCCAACCTTGGGTTAGCCCCAGGAGAAGCGGTAGAGCAAACACTGCTGCACCCCGCAGCAGGTTAGTGGATACCAACACACCTTTTTTTGACCAGCGATCGACGAAAGCTCCAGCGATCGAGCCGAACAGCACAGCGGGAATTGTGGAGGCGATCATTACCGACGATACCCAGCCGCTAATGGTCTGCCCCTGCGCCTGAAAGCGGTTCTCAATCAGCGAGATCATCAGCACCAAATAAATTTTGTCGGCTAACTGCGAGAAAACCTGCCCACTCCACAAATTCAAAAAATTCCGGTTCCGCAACACGGGCAGAAATCCCCGCTTCAGTTCGCTGGGAGTGCTGTCAGCCTCGATGGCCTTGCCGTTGTCCGCGCCGTTGTGATGCAGTTCCTCTGGGGAATCAACTGGAACTGACCCCTGCAGCGGTGCTTGGGGCAGCGTTACAGGAGTGAAGGGCCCAGCAGCCGATTGATCCTCTGACAGCATCGGCTGGGCGGAGTGGTAGTCAGACATTCGATCCATAGCGGTTTCTGCTCGATCGCGGGCGGCTGAGATGCCAGTATACGCTTTGCCTGGCTCAGAGCTAGGAGAACGCCCTGGGGGGGAGTTTTGAGACCTCAGTACTGTTGCTTCCAGGGCTTCCAGGTCAGAGTGGGATCGCATCATGGGCACTAGGGGTTGGAAAGAATCTCAGGGGCAATCAGTGAACAATCAGTAGGCAAAGAGGTAGCGAACAGAAGGTCAAGTGGGCATAAAGCAAGCATCGACCAGAGCTGCTGATCGAATTTGGCGATCGAAGTGATATTGGGCATACTGCCGCAGAATGCGCTCGACTGCAAGCCAGACATCCAGCGCTGCCACCGTCGCCTGGATGAATTGTTCAGACAGATTTGGCTGGGATAATTCTTGCAGCACTGCCAGCTCCGGTGCACTTAGCGTGAAGTTGAAA
>DATNQR010000651.1:0-4549 GCA_036703905.1 Thermosynechococcaceae cyanobacterium | reverse complement strand
CCAGTCTGGGTGGAAGCCGTGACCGTATAGGGGCCAGGTCTATAAACTTCACCCACAACTGCGATGTTCAGAGGTTGGCTGCGATCGGCGGCAAAACTGGCCCCCGAAATCTGTACCGACTCGGCTAAATTGATGGCGCTGACCGACGGAATATAAATACTGTCGCCGCCCCGCAACGTGATGTCGCGACTCAAATCCCCCGTCTGCAAAAACTCCCAAAGATTGACCTTGAGGGTTTCCACTACTCCCCCCCGTCTCACCCGCCTCACCTCGACCTCCCGCAGATTGGCCATCTGGGTGACTCCTCCTGCCTGTTGCAGAGCGCGGGTCACCGTGGGTAATTGGGAACCGCCTTCAGTCGTCAGCAGGGTAAAAGCCCCCGCCCGATTTACTTCTCCCGAAACTCCCACGCGAACGGGCCGAGGCGCGATCAGCGTCACCGTGGCAACGGGATACTTGAGCAGGGGGGCATAGGCTTGAGAGACTGCATCGGAGGCTTCTTTGAGCGTCATGCCCTGAACCGCAACACTGCCCACCTCTGCTAGGTTCAGCGTTCCGTCTACTAAGACTTGATTCTCGCCGCTGTACTGAGCTAGCTTGAATACGTCGATGCGAACCCGATCGCCCGCTCCCAAAGTATAGGCTTCATCTTTCACAACTGGGACTGAGGATTCAGCTTCAGCGCTCGGCGCGATCGCTTGGGCCGTGGCCAGAGGCGCGATCAAGGTCACACTGACGGTGGCGATCGCGAAGCTCATTGACAAACCGACAACATTTCGTAAGGAGGAAGTCGGGCGGCTAAGCACCATAAGCTGAATTGCCGGACAAAACTATACCCACTAGATTAGCCTCTGAAGTCAAACTTTGCTTGTTAGACTGATGCCAAGATAGGCTGATTTCAAAGTCAATCAACGTTTATCTAGACTAGAATTGCTTTTCTTTGCCGATGGTAACTCGCTTAGGAACGAGAATCAAATAATTGATTGGGACAAGCCATAAGGCATTTTGCCTGACTTACTTAACAGTCGAGACGATTGTTCTATATGATTTAATCCACGATCCTTAGCTTTCATTGAGATAGAGAAAGTTTCTAGAGCGTCTTAGAGCTTTTAGATTCAGTTAGAATCATTGGCCAACACCTGCACTGAGCATAAATCGGGATGGAGAATGAGAAGCTTCAACGTGCCATGACTCAAGCCCCTCAGCGATCGTGGTTGCCCCAAGCAAACTCGGCTCAGGCAGGCACGGATGATGAAGGGGGGTTAAATCTAGGGCAAGTGGTGTCTACCCTGCGACGCAAGGCGCTGATTATTGCGGGAGTGACCACACTGGTTGCGTCGGCGGCACTACTCAAATCGCTCAATAGTAAGCCTACTTACCAGGCGAATTTTGAGATATTAACCCGGCCCGTAACCGTCGAAACGCAGGTAATTTCCTCCGTTCCTCAAACCCTCAGCAACAGAGAAGGACAAGCCCAAGAGAAAGGAGTTGATCCAACCAAGCTGAAACTGCTAAAAAGTCCGAGGATTTTGGTTCCGATCGCCAAAAAACTAGAGTCGCGCTATCCAGGCATCAGCTACGACGAGATTGCGGCGGGATTAGTCGTCACCCCTCTGCCTCAAGGCGAAATTCTCGCGGTCGGGTATCAAGATAAGAACGCCGAAAAGGTCAAAGCGATCTTAGACGAAGTGGCGGATGCCTATTTAAAGTACAGCCTGGAAGAACGTCTCGCCGATGTGCGCCAGGGAATTGAATTTGTCGATACTCAACTGCCCCAACTACAAAAGCGGGTGGAAGGCGTGCAGGATGATCTCCAGGCTCTTCGTCAGCAATATAACTTGATCGATCCCGACTCTCAGGGAAAGCAATTGAGCGATCAGACTGCCAAAGTTGGACAACAACGATTTGAAACCCAAGTCAAACTGAATGAAATCCGGGTACTTTATCAGAGCCTGAGCCAGGAGTTAGCCCGCCAGGATGATGCCGTCACCTCTTCCGCCTTGAGTGACAATGCTCGTTATCAAAAGTTGCTGAACCAAATTCTTGAAGTAGAAGCTCAGACTGCTAAGGACTCCTCTATCTTTCGAGACAGCAGCCCCAACATTCGCGTCTTGCAAGATCAACAAAAAAATCTGCTGCCTCTCTTGCAGCGAGAAGTGGAGCGAGTCCAGTCCGAGTTGGCGGGAAAAATTCAAGAACTCGAAGCACGCAACCAGTTTTTAGCCCAAACCGAAACTGATTTGAATCAAAGCATCAAACAACTGTCGAGTGTGTCCCGTCGCTACACTGACATTCAACGGGAGCTTAAGATTGCGACCGACAATCTTAATCAATTTTTGACCAAGCGGGAAGCCCTGCGGATCGATGAAGGACAAAAGAAAACGCCCTGGCAAATTTTGACTCCACCGACTAACCCCACTCCCTCTTCGGCTGATGTGAATCGGGATGTCTTACTGGGGACTATTTTGGGGCTGCTCTTGGGAGTGGGTGTTGCCTTGCTGCTGGATAAATTAAGCAACGTGCTTCATTCGGCGGATGAGATTAAGGCGGTGAGCAAGCTGCCGATTTTGGGCGTGATTCCTCACAACGCTGAACTGACAAAAACGGAGCAACCCTTAGTTTCGATCGCCCGTCTGACGGGCTTGACTCGGATATCGGGACTGGTGCATCGAATGCAGGATCGGCTGAGCTTGAGTGCGGGTAAGGGCAACGGCAGCACGGCCCATCTGTACGGAACCTCCGTGTTTCTAGAAGCCTTTCGATCGCTCTACACCAATATCCTGCTGCTGAGTCCCGATGAGCGGATTCGCTCGATCATCATCAGTTCTTCGATGTCTGGAGAAGGGAAATCAACCATTTCGGTCTATCTAGCCCAGGCTGCGGCAGCTCTAGGAAACCGAGTGTTGCTGGTGGATGCAGATCTCCGACTGCCCAAACTGCACCAGCGCCTAGAAATGGATAATACCTTTGGGCTGAGCACTGTGATTGCCGAAAATCTAGAGTTTGAGCGCGTGGTGCAAAAATCTTTTCTAGACGATAACCTGTTCATTCTGACGTCGGGACAGATTCCTCCTGACCCGACCCGGTTGCTATCGTCCAAAAAAATGCAGGCTTTGATAGAGCGGTTCCGGGAAGCCTATGACTTGGTGATTTACGATATGCCGCCGATCGTGGGGCTAGCTGATGCCAAACTCTTGGCCCCCAAAGTAGATGGAATTGTCATGGTTGTTGGCCTCGACAAACTCAAAGTCTCGACCCTAACCCAGACCATGGAGGAATTACGGCTATCTGCCGTTCCCCTTTTAGGAATTATTGCCAATGGCTCCAGAGATCAAGAAATCAAGCAGGATGCATATCATCAGCATTATCATACGAGAGTAAATAAACTGGCTCCCACGATCGCGGGGACACGATCTAAGCTGTCGGGAGATTGAAAAGCTTCTAGGGAGCACTGGCATACTCCGTCTTCCCCGATAACTTAGGCTTTGAGCGACAGTGTACCGAACTCATTGCATCTGTTATGGAAGCACTCATTGTTTTGGTCTTGCTGGGGATCGCTTGGCTGATTAGCTCGAAACGATGGCGGCGCAGATTCCTGACTCCACTAATTCTGACGGTTGGAGTCTGTCTGTTCATCACTTCGCCTGGAGGCGTAGCTTTGTTCACGCAGGGACTGTTGGCAACATTGCCACCCGATTCGGGTGAACCGGTGCAGGCGATCGTGGTGCTGGGCCGGGGAGGTGACTTACGGCAGTCGCGGCTCGAAACCGTCGAAAAGCTTTGGAAGCAGCAACGATCGCCAAAAATCTTTATCAGCGGCATGCTGGATGCGGAGTTTATGGTGGAGCAACTGCAAGCCAACGGGATCGCCAAAACGGTACTGAGCGGCGAACGATGTTCGCAGTCCACTCAGGAAAACGCTCTGTTCACTTCGGCGGTGCTGCATCCTCAGCAGGTGCAAAAAATTTTGCTGCTGACGGATGCACCCCACATGCTGCGATCAACCCTGGTGTTTCGTAGCTCCGGGTTTACGGTGGTTCCCCACGCGATTTCGCTGCCCGATCAGTGGTCGGCGGGTCGTCAGGCGCTGCTGGTATTACGGGAATATGTGGGGCTGCTAGGCTATGGGGTCACTGATCGATTTCGCCAACGCAGCGCCGCCGAACTACAAGCGCCGCCCGCCGAAGTAACCTGGAAACTGACAGATTGGAACTGTAAACTGCCCACGGCGAATCGCTCATGAGTGCTAATTTTCTGGATGCTCAACGCACTATCGGCTAGAACGAGAACTGGGGCACAATCGGGCGGGTGGCCGAGTGACTTGCCTGGCTCTCGGTCGACGGACGCAACAGCGGGTGGCGATTTAGTAGACATCAGCTACCGCGTCAGTTTTAAGCATTTAGTCCCCCGGACTGCTTGACTGACAAAACGGTGTGGGCTTGAAACGAAAGCTAGGAGGGAAGCAGAGCTTGGTTTAAGCTGGAAAGTTACCACACTCGACAGCAAAAATAATGGCTTCCACTTCCCGACTCTATGATGCGTTGAACGG
>DATNQR010000650.1:0-2918 GCA_036703905.1 Thermosynechococcaceae cyanobacterium | reverse complement strand
AAACTGCCGACGACAATCTGCACAAATATGATTTTGTTTCCCTTTTCGATGTCCGTTCTTCTGGATGCGGGTTGATCCACAGTCGGGGCATTGCATGCTCTGTTCACTCAGTATCATCTTTCAATTATGCAACGCCCCTTGCTGAACGCGATCAACGCTCCTAGCTTCCGGGAAAACTAACTGTCAAAGTTAGCTTAAGAAGTTATGCTGCCAAGAAAGTAGCAAGTTGGAAAATGTCAGTAGCGCACTTGATGCAGTACACCACTGATCTAAGCATCAAAAGCTTTGAGCTGAGGACAGCCACCCCGAACTGGTGGAGTTCAGAAGTTGTGTTGGAATCACGAGAGCTTGAATAGCTTTGTTCTCAGTACCACGCAGTTAAATTTGCTGCTTCCAAATAGAAGAATCGCCCCCAAGTCGAGAAGACCTAGAGGCGATCGCGCTTTCAACCCGCAATTCCTACAGCTTCACCGGACTCGGCGTGGGCTGGACTACCGCGATCGGCTTGTCCAGGCGATTGGCTTGTAGGAGGGGCGTTTGGGTGACTGAGCTGTTTGCCAACGCAAAGAGCGGGTTAGAGAGGATACCGGCCAGCGAAGTTGCCACTAGGGTCAAGATCAAGCCAACTTGCAGGGGGCGCAGACCGGGTAGATCCCAGCGAATTTCGGGGTAGTTCTTCACCGCATCCGACATTTCCTGGGGTTCCTTCACCACCATCATCTTGACCACACGGATGTAGTAGTAAATAGAGATCACACTCGTAACCAGGCCCAGCAGCACCAGGCCATACGCGCCCGCCTGCCAGCCAGCCCAGAACAGGTAGATCTTGCCGAAGAAACCGGCCAGCGGTGGTATGCCGCCCAAAGAAAGCAGGCAGAGGCTCAGGGCCAGAGTCAGCAAAGGATCTTTCTGGTACAGTCCGCCGTATTCACTAATCTGGTCGGTTCCGGTTCGTAGGGAGAAGAGGATAACGCAGGTGAACGCGCCCAGGTTCATGAACAGGTAAATCATTAAGTAGAAAACCATGCTGGCGTATCCGGCATCTGTGCCGAGCACCAGACCGATGATGACGAAGCCAGCCTGACCGATCGACGAGTAGGCCAGCAGTCGCTTCATGGTGGTCTGAGCTAGGGCGACCACGTTGCCCAAAATCATGCTGAGGACAGCCAGAGCGGTCAGAACAAGGTGCCACTGCTCGGTGAGACTGGGGAAGGCGGCTACCAAGAGGCGAATAGCCAGGGCAAATCCGGCAGCTTTCGAGCCGACGGAAAGGAAGGCCACAACGGGAGTAGGTGATCCTTCGTAGACATCAGGGGTCCACTGGTGGAAGGGAACAGCAGCGATTTTGAAGGAAATACCCGCGATCGCAAACACTAGGGCAATCAGCATCGCGATCGACTCGCCCTGCCCCGCCTGGATAACACTGGCGGCAATTTCTGTCAGGGTGGTTTTGCCGCCGGACAGTCCGTACAGCAGCGACAGCCCGTAGAGGAAAATGGCGGAACTAGACGCGCCAATCAGCAGGTATTTGAGGGCAGCTTCGTTCGATCGGGGGTCGCGCTTGGTATAGCCCGTCAGTAGGTAAGACGAAATACTCAAAGCTTCCAAGGAGACGAAGATCATCACCAGTTCCTCGGAGCCAGAGAGGAACATTCCTCCTAAAGTTGCCGTGAGCAAAATGGTGAGGAACTCGGCCAGGGCAGTTCCGGTTTGCTCCACGTAGCGGATGGACATCAGGATAGTGACGACGGAAGCGAGGGCAATAACGCCGCGAAACACAATGCTGAGGTTGTCACCGTTGAAGCTGCCCAAGAAGGAGACGGGGTTGGGGGTGCTCCACTGGAAATAGAGAGCGACAACTGCGGACAGCAAACCGCCGATCGCTAGGTAGGGAGTCCAACGGGCGGAGATGACTCGTCCGACGATCAAATCTCCGACCACCACAAGCAGCAGGGTCGTGATGACGATGCCTTCGGGCAAGATGGTTCCAGCGTTTAGCTGGGCGGCAAGACTGGCGAAATCCATAGCGGTCGGCTCAATAGGGGGTGAAGGGGTTGACGATCGCGCGTCTCGGTTCCAACGGCTGTGCGCTGGCTACTGTGAATTCTACCGTGCAATCTGCGGTAACGCTGGCTTCGTCAGGCGATCGAGATTTCTGTCAAAGTGATGCACGAGAGATCGCTGCTCTGTTGACCTTTAAATCAAGATGAATCGATCGCTCCAGCCTTCCCCTACCTGAGTCATAGCAATTTTGCTGATGTTATGGCCATAGCCTCTTAGGTTAAGGCGGGGCGCAGGGGCAGAACTCCTGGCTGGGGGCAACGCCCTCTTCAAACCCAATTTTCTAAGCTGTCTGTCCACAGACATAGCAAGCACTACCGCCTTCCCTCATGCTTCAGGCAACTTGGCAAACGTCCCGTCAGGCGCGAGAATAAAAGGAGTCGCCCATCAGAGTTTTGCTGTGAATAACGTCCGCACTGTTTCAGACACCAAGCGAGCCTTCTATTCCACCCACACGCGCCCGATTAACTCAATCTATCGCCGCGTAGTAGAGGAACTGATGGTGGAGATCCACTTGCTTGCGGTCAATGTGGACTTTCGCTATGACCCTATTTTTGGGCTGGGGGTGTTTACTTCGTTCCATCGCTTCATGCAGGGCTACCGCCCAGAGCGCGACGTTCCCTCTATTTTTGATAGCCTTTGTACCGCTTTGCAGGACGATCCTCAGCGCTATCGACGGGATGCCGATCGCCTGGAAGCTCTAGCGAAGCGTTTCTCTACGGATGAACTCCTGTCGGGATTAAGCCAGTCAGATCCTCTGCCTGAGGCAGAAGATTTGCAGGAGGCAATTCGCTCGATCGCCAGCAACCCCAAGTTCAAGTACAGCCGCCTGTTTGCGGTTGGCTTGTTTACGCTGC
>DATNQR010000649.1:0-4828 GCA_036703905.1 Thermosynechococcaceae cyanobacterium | reverse complement strand
TGCCACCTCGTCAAGCTGGGCACGATGGGCGAGTATGGCACACCCAACATTGACATCGAAGAAGGCTACATCACGATCGAACACAACGGTCGCAAAGACACCCTGCCATACCCCAAACAGCCGGGCAGTATGTACCACCTCAGCAAGGTTCACGACTCCCACAACATTCACTTCGCCTGCAAAATGTGGGGTTTGCGGGCCACAGATTTGAATCAGGGCGTGGTTTACGGAGTCCTGACGGACGAGACAGGCATGGATGAACTGCTGATTAATCGCCTGGACTACGATGGCGTATTTGGCACGGCTCTGAACCGCTTCTGTATTCAAGCCGCGATTGGGCATCCCCTCACGGTCTACGGCAAGGGCGGTCAGACGCGCGGTTTTCTGGATATTCGAGATACGGTGCGCTGTGTGGAACTAGCGATCGAAACCCCTGCTGCTCCCGGTGAGTTCCGCGTTTTCAACCAGTTCACCGAGCTGTTTAGCATTAGCGATTTAGCCAACATGGTCAGCAAGGCAGGCGCAGATTTGGGGCTGAAGGTGGAAGTGAAGAGCTTTGACAATCCTCGGATTGAGAAGGAAGAGCACTACTTCAACGCCAAAAATACGAACCTGCTCAACCTTGGTTTGCAGCCTCATTTCCTGTCGGATTCGCTGCTGGATTCGCTGCTGAATTTCTCTTTGAAATATAAGCACCGCATCGACGAAAATCACATTCTGCCGAAAGTTACCTGGAAACGGTAGGGTTTTATGGCATTGACGCGATCGATCCTCTTCCTATTCGTTGTTCTTCCCGGAACCCTCTGTGCTGGCATCAGCACCTACTATCTATTGCCAGAGTGGAAAGCGTTGACAGACAGCTACACGCAGTATCAAAAGCTAGCCCAAACCAATGCTCCAGTCCGGGAATTGTCGATCGCCCAAGCCGCCGAGAACCGTCACCGGATCAACTGCTTTGCAGAAGGGGTAGGAGTTTTGCTGGGCTGGGCCACTGCGGCGATCGGCATTCATGGTCTTTGTGTTTCTACCCGTGATTAAGCCTTTCAGAAGCGGTATTCTAGCCCCCAACGCCTATGCGAATTGCCCTGTTTACAGAAACGTTTCTGCCTAAAGTGGACGGCATTGTCACTCGCCTCCGCCACACGGTTGACCACTTGCAGCGCTTGGGCGATCAGGTATTGGTGGTTTCGCCAGATGGGGGACTGACGGAGCACAAGGGAGCGAAGATTTACGGGGTTTCGGGGTTTCCGTTGCCGTTGTACCCCGAACTTAAGCTGGCGCTGCCGCGACCGTCGATCGGCGCAGTTCTCGATCGCTTCCAGCCCGATATTGTCCACGTCGTCAACCCCGCCGTTCTGGGACTTTCCGGCTTGTTCTACAGCAAGCTCAAGAACATTCCTCTGCTGGCTTCCTACCATACCCACCTGCCAGAGTACTTGCAGCACTACGGTTTGGGAATGCTTGAGGGTTTGCTGTGGGAGTTGCTGAAAGCGGGACACAATCAGGCGCAGCTAAATCTGTGTACTTCCACGGCGATGATGCAGGCGTTGACTGACCACGGCATTGAGCGGGTGGATCTGTGGCAGCGCGGCGTGGACACCGAGACGTTTCAACCACACTTAGCGAATCAGGAAATGCGATCGCGCTTAACGCAAGGCCATCCCGAAGCACCTCTGCTGCTGTATGTCGGTCGTCTTTCAGTTGAGAAAGAAATTGAGCAGATCAAGCCCGTGATGGACTCGATTCCAGGGGCGCGGCTGGCGCTGGTAGGAGATGGGCCCCACCGGCAGGATCTGGAGAAGCACTTTGCCGGAACGCCTACTCATTTTGTGGGCTACCTGCAAGGGCAAGATCTCGGCGCTGCCTTTGCTTCCTCCGATGCCTTTGTGTTTCCGTCTCGGACTGAAACTCTGGGTCTGGTGCTGCTGGAGGCGATGGCGGCGGGTTGCCCAGTGGTGGCGGCTCGATCGGGCGGCATTCCTGACATTGTGGAGGATGGCGTGAACGGCTACCTGTTTGATCCCACGGATGACCAGGGGGCGATCGTTGCGACTCAGCGCCTCATCCAGAACCCCGAAGCACGGGAAGCCCTGCGACGAAACGCTCGTCAGGAAGCCGAACGTTGGAGTTGGTCATCAGCAACTCGGCAACTCCGCAATCATTACGAGTCCGTGATCATGGCGCAACAGCTTTCCTCCGCCGCGTGAAGCAGACGATCGCATTCAAGCCATCGGGATTTAGCTCAATCAGAATGAGTCCTGCTCCCCAGTCAATTTGATGTCAAAAGCTGCTCGATCGTCCGGTTTGCTTGGGCTTCGTAGCTGCCGCCGAACAAGTTGAAGTGGTTCAGGATGTGGTAGAGATTGTAGAGCGGTTTGCGCTGGGGATACCCAGAGTCGAGGGGAAACGCCTGATTGTAGCTCCGGTAGAATTCTGCCGGAAAACCGCCAAATAACTCCGTCATCGCTAGATCGACCTCACGATCGCCGTAGTAAGTCGCTGGGTCGAAGATCACAGGCTCTCCTGCGGAGGTCGTTGAGGCATTCCCCGACCACAGATCGCCGTGAACAAGGGCGGGGACTGGGCGATGGTTGCCTAGCAGATCTGGAATCGCCGCCAGCAAGCGATCGCCCTTGGGGAAATGACCGCCCTTGCGCTGCCCTAAACGTAGCTGAAACCCAATCCGGTGTTCGCTCCAGAATCTGATCCAATCGCTTGTCCAAGGGTTGGGTTGCGGTGTAGAGCCGATCGTGTTGTCTCGCTGCCAGCCAAAGCCGTTGGGACTGGTGACGCGATGTAGCGCCGCTAGTTGCTCTCCTAGGGCTGCCCAAGCACTACCTCGACCTAACTCCAGCCACTCCAGTACCAGGTATGCAGTATTGTCGATCGTGCTGTGGCAGACCGGAGCCGGAACTCGAATCGTCTGCGTAGCTCTGATTTCTTCCAGACCGGTGGCCTCGGCTTCAAACATGGCGATCTGGGTCGCCTGGTTCAGCTTCACGAAGTAGCTGCGCGTTCCATGGGTGACTTTATAACCCTGATTGATGCAGCCGCCGCTCACCGATCGAGGATGGACTATCTGGAAGGGCTGCCCCGTCGCCTGGCCAATGTGTGCGGCGATCGAGTTCCACCTATCAAGTTCCACTGATTGAGTTCCCTAACGAAACATCTTGAAGGAAGCTATTGAGTTCTAGCGGGATGATTTCCCCTGCATTGATTCAGTAATTACTGAAACATCACCCCATTCTTCTGAATCCATCCGTTTACATGAATTCGCCTTGGATCGCGGTGTGTCCAGTGAATTACGCCACCCTTACTGCTCCATTCGTATTCTCCATAGATATAGAGTTGATCGCCAATTTTCAAGTTGCTGACACGCGGTGCAAGGTCGATGTTGTGGGCAATGAGCAAAGTCTGGGAGTTAGCCAGCTTCACAACAAAGCGCTGATGCCGACTGCCCTTGGTGTCATCTGGTAAAACAGAAACAACTCGGCCTGAAACTAACACTTGGATATTGCTCTTTCGTTGATTAAAGGCATCCTTTAGAACTGATAGAGCAGTGAGCTGAAGCTGAGATAGATTGCCCTTTGAGGTATCAAGGCGCTCCAGCAATTCTGGTGAAAAATCTTTGTCCCTCACGCTAGGGGCAGTCAGAGATTCTAGCTTTTGTCCGTAGCCAGCCGTTGCAGTCAGAGCAGAAATGAGAACAAGATTGAGGATATTTATCATACAAAAATGGAAGGGAGTTCAGAAGTTCAGCAACCGTTGGGAGCGAAGCTTGACTGCTCCTTCCCATCCAATTCTATGCCTAAAGAGGTAGGCGATCGTGTTCCTGCTTGGGATCGAAACTGCGCGAACTGAGCCAGCAGAGGCAGACTATATCGATCGCAATCTCTGCGGAACTTTCGCGCCTAACCCTGCGCTTTGAGTTGCTGGCAGCAGGATAAAATGATGACAAAACTTCGATCGCTCCCAAGCTAGAGGTTTCCCTACTCGCTCCTTGCAACCGAGGTTATCGCCGTGAGAATTCTAGTTCGGATCGGAATTGCGCTGATGATTGCGCTGTTTGGGCTGGTCAGCTATTGCAGCAACACGGTGACGAATCCAGTCACGGGTGAAGCGCAACGAGTCCAACTGACCGCTCAACAGGAGGTGGCCCTAGGGCTACAGGCGCGACAGCAGATGGCGGCGCAGTATGGGGGACTGTATCCTGACCAAGGACTGCAACAGTACATTGAGCAAGTGGGGGCGCGGGTGGTGCAGAAATCTGCTGCTGCCAAAGGGCCTTATCCCTACCAGTTTTCCCTGCTGCGCGATCCTAAGGTAATCAATGCGTTTGCGCTTCCCGGTGGGCAGGTGTTCATCACGGCGGCGCTGCTGCAACGCCTCTCTTCAGAGGCTCAACTGGCGGGGGTACTGGGGCACGAAGTTGGGCACGTAGTCGGGCGGCACGGGGCAGAGCATTTGGCCAAGCAACAACTGGGTCAGTCGCTAGTGACTGCGGTGGGCGTGGCAGGTAGTGATGGGCGGGACGGGGGACAGAGTGCGGCGGTTTTGGCTCAGGCAGTTAACCAAATGGTCGGTTTGCGCTACGGGCGGGAAGACGAACTGGAGAGCGATCGCCTCGGTTTGCAGTTCATGGCGGAAGCAGGCTACGACCCCAGAGGCATCCTGGAACTGATACAAATTCTGGGAGCCTCGCGTGGAGCAGGTGGTCAGCAACCGGAGTTTTTCAGCAGTCATCCCAACCCAGACAATCGGCTTCAGCGCTTGCAAGAGTCGATCAATAAAACCTATCCAAACGGGGTTCCGGCAACGCTGCAATCAG
>DATNQR010000648.1:0-5829 GCA_036703905.1 Thermosynechococcaceae cyanobacterium | reverse complement strand
TTTTGCTGACTTGATTGGTAATTGCAATTGAAAGTACTCGAAGCTAGCTTGGGCTTCGGCAGTTTGCATCTACCTTAACCTGTTGGTTCACCAAAGCGATCCCCTAACTTGGCCTCAAATTTATTCAATCGGAGTTCGATTAACTCATGTTTCAAGGATGGACTCAAATTGCGTTGACGCTACTGATATTAGTAGTGATCACTCCCTTGTTTGGTCGATACATCGCTCGCGTGTTTCAGGAGCAAAGAACTATTCTCGACCCAATCCTTAACCCGATCGAGCGGGTTCTCTACTCATTAGTAGGGGTACAAGCCAAGGAGGAGATGACGGGCTGGCAGTATGCGCGATCGATTCTGTACAGCAACCTTGCCATGGGACTATTGATCTTTTTCATTATTGCGAGTCAGGGCTGGTTGCCTCTGAACCCTACTGGTATACCTGCGCCCACTTGGGACACAACGCTGCACACGACAATTTCGTTTATTACAAACGCCAACCAGCAGCATTACTCTGGTGAAACCTACATGAGCTATGCCAGCCAGGTGCTAGGGCTGGGTTACCCTATGTTCACCTCAGCTGCAACTGGTTTGGCAGTAGGCATTGCGTTTATCCGGGGATTAACAGGACAACCGCTCGGTAACTTTTATGTGGATTTGATTCGAGCAATTACGCGAATTCTGCTGCCGATCAGCATTGTGGGCGCGATCGTCCTGATAGTGGCAGGCGTTCCAGAAACGTTGGCCGGCCCAGTAGTGATTCCTACGCTAGAAAATCCGGCAATTAGTCAGGCGATCGCGCGTGGGCCTGTTGCCCATTTCGAGATCATCAAAGAGTTGGGCGAGAACGGCGGTGGTTTCTTTGCCAGCAACTCGGCTCATCCCTTTGAGAACCCAAATGGATTGGTGAATCTGATTCAGCTTGTGGCAATTCTGAGTATTCCCACATCGCTGATTTACACCTATGGTGTTTACGCCAATAACATCAAGCAAGCCTGGCTAGTGTACTCGATTCCATTTGTACTTCTGGTGGTGTTCATCATCATCACAGCATTTGGAGAACACAATGGCAATCCTGCTGTGAATGGACTGCTAGGAGTTGGTCAGGCTCCTAATCTGGAAGGGAAAGAAGTCCGGTTTGGCTGGGCGCAGTCTGCCCTGTATGCCGTGATTACGACTGCCAGTATGTGCGGAGCGGTCAATAGTATGCACGATTCCTTCATGCCCAGCGGTGGCTTTTCTACCCTGTCCAGTATGTTTTTGCAGATTGTGTTTGGCGGGCAGGGAACTGGAACCGCCTACCTGTTTGCCTACATACTGCTGGCGGTGTTTGCGACTGGACTGATGGTAGGACGCACGCCAGAGTTTTTGGGACGCAAAATCGAGAAGCGTGAAGTAGTGCTGGCTAGTTTCCTGCTTTTGCTGGTGCATCCGATCGCGGTTCTGATTCCAGGAGCGATTACCCTTGCCTTTCCTAATCAACTGGCAGGCATCAGCAACCCTGGATTTCACGGCTTGTCTCAGGTGATCTATGAGTATGCCTCGGCTGCTGCAAACAACGGGTCTGGCTTTGAGGGCTTAGGCGACTCGCAACCTTCTCCCATTGCCCTCGCAGGAGGAGCAGCTACAACGACCAATGCCCTCTGGTGGAACCTAAGTACTTGTTTCAGCTTGCTGATGGGACGATACGTCCCAATCATCTCGCTGCTGCTGCTGGCGGATAGTATGTCGCGCAAACAGCCTGTGCCGATGACCACCGGAACCCTTCGCACCGACACAGGACTGTTCACCGGGGTTACAGCCGGAGTGATTTTGATCTTGGGCGCACTCACTTTCTTCCCTGTTTTGGCGTTGGGGCCGATCGCGGAAGCCTTCCAGATCGCTAAAGGCATTGGCTAACGGGAATTTGATTTTTTGCATTTCGTCAGTCCTTTTCGACTTCTAACGACCACTGACTCCAAATTTATGCAAACTCCACAGGATTCTGCTTCTTCAAGCGCTACCCGCGACGCTCGCAAACATACCCCCAAAGCCAACATGAGCGGCTTGTATCAACGAGCCATTCGAGAATCCTTTCTCAAACTTGATCCTCGAATCGAGGTCAAAAACCCCGTCATGTTCGTGGTTTGGGTGAGCACGATCGTCACGTTGCTGGTCACGATTGACCCGAACATATTTGGTACTGTGCAAGCTGATCCGGGTCAGCAACGCCTGCTGAATGGACTGATTACGGCAATTTTGTTTTTCACCCTGTTGTTTGCCAATTTTGCCGAAGCTGTTGCGGAAGGGCGAGGTAAAGCCCAGGCAGACGCGCTGCGATCAACTCGATCGGACACTGTTGCCCGCAAGCTTTTGCCTGACGGCTCGATTCAGGAGGTTAGCTCCACGGCTCTGCGGCGCGGTGATCAAGTCAAAGTCGTTGCGGGCGACATGATTCCCGCCGATGGTGAAGTGATCAAAGGTGTAGCTTCGGTAGACGAGTCAGCCATTACGGGGGAATCGGCTCCAGTGTTAAAGCAGCCTGGAACGGATATTGCAAGCTCGGTGACTGGAGGAACGCGCATCCTTTCGGATGAGTTGATTCTTAACGTTACATCTGATCCAGGTCAGGGCTTCATCGATCGCATGATTTCCCTGGTGGAAGGTGCAGAGCGCAGCAAAACCCCGAACGAAATTGCCCTGACCGTGTTGCTAACGGTGCTAACGCTGGTGTTTCTGATCGTCGTAGCGACCGTTTCGCCCTTAGCAAACTACGTTCAATCTCCAACCACCGTGGCGATTCTGATTTCGCTGCTGGTGGCTCTGATCCCAACCACGATCGGCGGACTGTTGAGCGCGATCGGAATTGCTGGGATGAATCGGGTGGCTCAGTTCAATGTGATTGCCACATCGGGTCGAGCTGTAGAAGCCTGCGGAGACATCAACACGCTGGTTCTAGACAAAACGGGTACGATCACCCTGGGCAACCGTTTGGCAGATGAATTCATTCCGGTAAGCGGGCACACTGTGGAAGAAGTGGCTCAAGTAGCGCTGCGGGGCAGTGTCTTCGACGAAACCCCCGAAGGCAAGTCGATCACCAGTTTGGCAGAACGCAGCCAGGGCAAAGTGGACTTCGACATTAGCAAAGCGACTGGGGTCGAATTTTCAGCCCGCACTCGAATGAGCGGCACCGACCTGCCGAACGGACAGGAAGTTCGCAAAGGAGCAGTGGATGCCATCAAAGGATTTGTGCGATCGCGGGGCGGCACTGTTTCGGCTGAACTGGATGAAGCCTACGAGCGGGTGTCGCGGTTGGGCGGGACACCGCTTGCAGTTTGTCAAGATAGCGAGATCTACGGAGTCATCTACCTTAAAGACGTTGTGAAGGCGGGGTTGAGAGAGCGCTTCGACCAACTGCGCCGCATGGGAGTCAAAACCATCATGCTGACTGGCGACAACCGAATCACTGCCTCAGTGATTGCTCAGGAAGCAGGCGTAGATGACTTTATCGCCGAAGCCACGCCCGAAGACAAAATCGACGTGATCCGCAATGAGCAATCCCAAGGAAAGCTGGTGGCGATGACCGGAGACGGAACCAATGATGCGCCTGCCCTAGCTCAAGCCAACGTTGGGGTAGCGATGAACTCTGGAACCCAAGCTGCCAAGGAAGCCGCCAACATGGTGGACTTGGACTCTGACCCCACCAAGCTGATCGACTTAGTGACGATCGGCAAGCAGCTTTTGATCACCCGTGGGGCGCTGACGACTTTTTCGATCTCCAATGACATTGCTAAATACTTTGCTGTCATCCCGACAATCTTTGCGGCGGCTGGCATTGGCTCCCTCAACATCATGGGTTTGAAAAGCCCGCAGTCTGCGATCGTTTCTGCTCTGATCTACAACGCGCTGATCATTCCTGCCTTGATTCCGTTTGCGCTCAAAGGGGTGCAGTTTCGTCCCCTGACTGCCGACCAACTCTTGCGCCGCAACATCCTCATTTATGGCTTGGGCGGCGTGGTTGCTCCCTTCGTTGCCGTCAAGATCATCGATGTGCTGCTGCCATTCTCCTGAGCTACGTCTTCAACCCTCAACCCTCAACTGTCATGAAATTAACCCATTCGTCTAAACAGGCTTCGGCTGAGGCGATCGAAACCGTAACTCAAATTTGGTCGGAGTGGCGCAAACAAAAGCTCCCGCTCTACCTGTTTCTGGGGCTGTGCTTTAACCTGGTCTTGGCTCCCGCGGTTTTCGCTGCCTCAGGTGGAGATCTATCGCGGACTCAAGCTTACTGGTTAGCGGCGCTCGGTCTTGTTGCGGTTGCCCTCGCCGTCTATCTCTTTTTTGTCATGTTTGCACCGGAGAGATTCTAATGAGTTTTGCACGTGAAGCCAGCAGAGCCGTTCGTTCTACCCTAGTCCTCTGGGTTCTGACAGCCATCCTCTATCCCTTTGCCATGATTGCGTTTGGGCAGATCGTCTTCCCCTTTCAGGCAAACGGCAGCATCCTGACCAATGCTCAAGGGCAGCCAGTCGGATCGGCCTTGATTGGGCAACCGTTTGCTAGCGATCGCTACTTTAACAGTCGTCCCAGCACCACGAGCTACAGTACTGCTGACCCTACAAAGGATGCAGCAGGCGTTTTGAAAACAGGTGTTTCCGGTGCGAGTAACCTGGCTCCCAGCAATCCAGCACTGCTTGACCGCATCAAAGGCAAGGCTGATCCTGACCCAGCAAAGACGATCGAGGGCGACATTCCCAGACTGCAAAGAGCAGGAGTTAAGCCAACGCCTGACCTCGTTTACACCTCTGGCTCCAGTCTTGATCCCCACATCACGCCGGAGGGAGCAAGAGTGCAGATCGATCGGGTCGCGAGAGCAAGAGGACTTCAACCAAATCAGCTTGATGACTTGATCAACAGAAACATTGATGGTCGCTTCTTAGGCATTTTTGGTGAACCAGGTGTCAATGTACTGAAGCTAAACCTGGCACTAGATGTATTGAAGCCTGCCAATTCGTAGGGTTGTTCGTAAGTAGCTAGGCGCAATAAATTGCAGGGTTGTTTCATTCCAGGTTTGGGCAACGGGTTCAGGTTCTTTCAGCTATCAGGGATGGAATTCTTAATAGCTTGAAAGTGACATATTCTTGTAGATACATAAAGTGTCGAAGTTTAGAATGAAATAGCCCTACAATAAATTGTAACTGCAATGAAAAATATGCCGTTACGTGATATAAATCGTTTTCCAAGAGACTATAGTTTGCAGAGATAGCCTAGTATCTACTAGGTAATTCACAATGGAAGTTAAGCAAAAAGAGTGTATCCTTCAAACCTTCGGCTATCAGTTTCGTTTATTCTTCAGAGAGGTTCACTATCAGGAAAATCTGGTTGGCTTGATTGCTTGTTTGTCCTTAAATGCTCCCTATGGAGAACATTCATTTTACACGCAGGCAGAAGCTGTACCTCTTTCAGACATAGGGAGCTTCATTAATTACCTAGAAGATCATATTAATCTTTTAAGGATAAACCCTTCTACTAAATCCCCTCTTTTCTCAACCTATAGGTTAAATTTTCAAGTTCAAGCGCTTGAAGGAGACGTTTCATCAGACATAGGGTTTTCAATTAGATGTGTAGTGAATTTGAAGAAACCTGGAATGAACTTACTTCCCAATTATTTAGGAATTGAATCTTCAGTACCTCTCTCACATATTCGTGAATTCATAGATTCTTTAACTGAGGCTTTAGAGAGTTTTACCAGAACTCAAGACTAACGATACAGATATTTAGCTGCTAAAACTGAGATTATTGGGATTTAATTGATATTGGACGGAAACTTTCCGCATAGCACACTCAGATGGGT
>DATNQR010000647.1:0-5575 GCA_036703905.1 Thermosynechococcaceae cyanobacterium | reverse complement strand
CTACTCCTGCCCTTCACGCAAACCGAACCAGTGAGTGTAGTTCTCGCTATCTGGACTGGGAATAAAGCCCAGAGCGCAGAAGAATCGATCGCCGATCACGTGGTCGGTGCGGACATGGAGGCGATCAAAACCAAGCCTGGCTTCTGCAACGATGCGGTTGAGTAAGGCACTACCCACTCCCTGACGACGATATTGGCTCAGAACGTAAGATCGGCGTACTCTGCTGACTCTGCCTGATGGCTCGTAAGGATCACAATTCAAGCCGCAAACGCCAATCAAGGCTCGACCGTCGTAGGCAGAAAGCAGAATTTCACCAGGATGATCGAACCGATTCAGTCCAGATTCCCAGTCATCAATCAGCCGTCGAATAGATCGAAACCCTTCCTCCTGACTGGCTTTGAGAAGATGGCTTAAGTCCGATCGCGTCAGGTCTCCTATAACCCGGATGTCTGCTCGTGGTTTTCGGTGCATTTGTTGCAGAATGTTAATGTGATGTATTGCTAACCTTAGGCGATCGTCCCTGCCCCTTGACTCCTGCCACCCCATGCTAGAGCCTACCTCTGATTCTGCTACCCGCCTGACCTCGACTGAAACGAGCGATCGTCCCTCCAACGCTTCCTCTCCTGCTTCTACCTCGTCAAATTCCCTCGCCTACACCGACTGCTTCACCCAGCGTCACATTGGGCTGACGGAGAAGGACACCGCCGCGATGTTGAAGCTGTTGGGATTTGAGGCCTTGGAAGCTCTAATCAGCGCCACGGTTCCGGCGGCGATTCGGTCGCAGCGACCCCTGCGGCTGGACACGGGCAAAACAGAATTTGAGGGACTGGCAGAACTAAAGGAAATCGCCCAGCAGAACCAGGTGTATCGATCGTTCATCGGCATGGGCTACCACAACACCATCACCCCACCCGTGATTCAGCGCAACATTCTGGAAAACCCCGGTTGGTACACGCAATACACACCCTACCAGCCCGAAATCGCTCAGGGACGACTGGAGGCACTGCTGAACTTTCAGACAATGGTGACGGATCTGACTGGGTTAGAGATTGCCAATGCATCGCTGCTGGATGAGGCGACGGCAGCGGCTGAAGCGATGACGATGAGCTACGGCTTGAGCAAAACCAAGTCGAATGCGTTTTGGGTGTCGGAGGCTTGCCATCCTCAGACGATCGCCGTGGTGCAAACCCGCGCCCTTGCTTTAGGAATCGAGGTGATTCTAGGCGACCATCGCCAATTTGAGTTCGATCGCCCCGTGTTCGGAGTGCTGCTGCAATATCCGGCTACCGATGGCGTGATCTATGACTATCACGAGTTCTGCGATCGCGCCCACGCTGCTGGAGCGATCGTCACTGTTGCCGCCGATCTGCTGAGTTTGACGCTGCTGAAACCGCCGGGAGAATTTGGGGCAGATGTGGCGATCGGCAACACCCAGCGCTTCGGTGTTCCTTTAGGCTATGGCGGCCCCCACGCGGCCTACTTCGCCACGAAGGAAGTCTACAAGCGCCAGATTCCCGGTCGCCTAGTGGGAGTTTCCAAAGATGTCCATGGTCAGCCTGCGCTGCGCTTAGCCCTGCAAACCCGCGAACAGCACATCCGCCGAGACAAAGCCACGAGTAATATCTGCACCGCGCAGGTGCTGCTGGCCATCATCGCCAGTATGTACGCCGTCTATCACGGAGCCGAAGGACTGCGCCGGATTGCCGAGCGAGTGCATCGCCTGACGGTCATCCTGGCGATCGGACTTCAGCGCATCGGCTGTTCCGTCAGCTCAGAACCTTATTTTGATACCCTGCGGGTCGTAGTTTCTGAGGGACAAGCGGCAAGAATTCACCAGCGATCGCACTCCCATCAGGTGAATTTGCGTCGGATTGACGATCGGACTTTTGGCATCTCTCTGGACGAAACCACTGGCTCTGATGACCTGATCACCCTGTTCCAACTTTTTGCAGGCGACCCCATCACCCACTTCACCCCCGAAGACTTACTGCTAGAAATTCGAGACTTAAAATTAGAAACTAAGAATCCAGAACTCTGTCGTACTTCTGCTTATCTCACTCATCCTGTCTTCAGTTCTTACCAGTCTGAGACTGAACTGCTGCGCTACCTGCATCGGTTGGAAGCCAAAGATCTCTCCTTGACCACAGCGATGATTCCCCTTGGCTCCTGCACCATGAAGCTCAATGCCACGGCGGAGATGATCCCGGTCACTTGGCCGGAGTTTGGGCAGATTCACCCCTTCGCGCCGTTGGAGCAAACCCAGGGCTACCAAACCCTTTTTCGGCAGCTTGAGGAATGGCTGGCGGAAATCACTGGATTTGCTGGAATTTCGCTGCAACCCAACGCCGGATCACAAGGGGAATATGCCGGGCTGCTGGTGATCCGCCAGTATCACGAGTCTCGCGGCGACACCCACCGCAACATCTGCCTGATTCCCACCTCTGCCCACGGAACCAACCCCGCCAGCGCTGTGATGGCCGGCATGAAAGTTGTGCCGATCGCCTGCGATTCAAACGGCAATATTGACGTGGCAGATCTGCAAGCCAAAGCCGAGCAGCACGCCGCCAATCTGGCCGCCCTGATGGTGACGTATCCCTCAACCCACGGCGTTTTTGAGGAAGGAATTGAGAAAATCTGCACGATCGTCCACACTCATGGTGGTCAGGTCTATATGGACGGAGCCAACTTGAACGCCCAAGTTGGCCTCTGCCGCCCCGGAGATTTTGGTGCAGATGTCTGTCACTTGAACTTGCATAAAACCTTCTGCATTCCCCACGGTGGCGGCGGGCCAGGCATGGGCCCGATCGGTGTTGCCCCGCACCTAGTTCCGTTCTTGCCGGGACATCCGGTGGTGGAGATGGGACGCGCGCGCCAAACCTCAGCGATCGGCCCCGTTTCTGCCGCACCCTGGGGTAGCCCCAGCATCCTGCCAATTTCCTGGATGTACATTGTGCTGATGGGCGGCGAAGGGCTGACTCAGGCCACCAAGGCGGCGATCTTGAACGCCAACTACATCGCTAAGCGGCTGGAGGGCTACTATCCAGTCCTTTACAAGGGCAAAAATGGCTTGGTGGCCCATGAGTGCATCATTGACCTGCGCCAGTTCAAAAAGACCGCAGAAATTGAAGTTGATGACATCGCCAAGCGCCTGATTGACTATGGCTTCCATCCACCGACAGTTTCCTGGCCCGTCGCTGGAACCATCATGGTGGAACCCACCGAGAGTGAATCGAAATTGGAACTCGATCGCTTCTGCGATGCCCTAATCGCCATACGTCAGGAGATTCAAGAGATTGAGTCAGGCAAGGTCGATCGCGCCAACAATCTGCTGAAAAACGCTCCCCATACTGCCTACTCCCTCACTGAAGAATGGGATCGCCCTTACTCTCGCCAACAGGCCGTCTATCCTACCCCCTGGACACGAGACAACAAATTCTGGGCCGCAGTGGGACGGATTGATCAAGCGTGGGGCGATCGTAATCTCGTCTGCACTTGCTTACCGATGGATGAATATTAGGTGCGATCGATTAGGGAGGTTGGGGGGCAAGCAAACTTGAACTCTGCACCAACAGCTTACAACTGACCACTACATTGAATTGTTGTATTACTTACGTAAGGCTCTTTCAACCATCCTCTGGATAACAGAAAACTACGGATGTTTACTACTTTGTTCAGTAAACCCCATGAGCGCAAATCTCGTCTTCAGGACTTTGATGCTGGGGGGAGACTCACCGAGTATCCACGTGGCAAACCGTTCGGGATGTTTTTCCGCTAACAGTTTGCAGAGGTTGTCGAAGCTCAGAGGATGTCTGAGAATGGTCGGTCTGAGGTTGAAATGCGACGCAGCGTGAAGACTGCAAGGCTTAAAACCCTGATTCCCTCGTAGCCACTTCTGGGTAGTCAGGGTGTGTTCCCCTACCTCATCCGACTTTTCAGCCATCCTCTCATGGGGACGCAGATGCAGAAAGCTAGGCTTCAGTCTATCAGGTGAAGTCGTTCGCCCTCGATCGAGGGAGGCAGCGATCACACCTTCTTTGGCGCACGGATGACTAGACAACCTGTTACACGACACCAGGACGATCGCACTGAGATCACCTGTAGAGAGCGCTGCTAGGCGGATTTAACCGACTGATACTTTTCTATGACTCGGTTCCGTATGTGAGTTTGAATGCTTTGGGCAGCGTCTTCTAGTTCTTCTGGGGTCAGAACGGTGCTGAGGCGCTCTCGCAAGATTCCCATCAACTTTTCTGAGTCAAGGGTGGGCGTGTCTTGGATTAAATAGTCTCCCAGGTTTTTTCCCAAATCAAATCCTGCACTAATGTCACAGTTGGTTTCTGCTTCTATCTGGGCTAGTTCTCTGAGTTTTGCTTCGTCTAACCTAAATTCCATTGCTTCTCTCTCAATGAGTTGGCTCTGCTGTCTAGAGGTCTAATTCTTCTAAGGCTGATTTTCGACGTTGATACCATTCAAAGTACGTTAAGTTCTCTTTTTCTTCATCGGCTCCACAGTCCATCATATTCAGGCGTTGATAAAACGCTTCTACGCCTGGCAAGGCATGTAACCCTACTATGCCACCGTAGCTTAATTCTTCACTGCGATACCGGGCAAATTGCAGGAGAACTGACCCGACTAGTCGGTAGCTCACTGGGATTTGAAGGCTGGGTCGATTCCAGGGGGCGGTGGATAGAGACTGAACGTAGACTATCTTTCGACTGGGGTCTATCCGAGAGCGATGTCCTCCGGTTGCTAGCAACATTAGCCCTTGAGTCATGTCTTCGCATTCGAGGGCATACCCTTCGTAGATTGTTTCGGACAGGTAAACTCGATTTTTGAGTTCCCAGTCCCAAAATCGATCGGCTTGGGTTGACTGCTGCAATCGGGGTTTCCAGTGGGTTTCAAAGTCCTTCAGGTGTTTCGGAGTTAGCTCTGTGAGACTGCCTTCGACGAGCTGATTGTCTTGAACTCGCAGGAGGTGAATGGTTCGCTGCACTTTGATCTCAACTGATGGGGGCTACTACTCTTCTTCGGGGAGGTGGCTCGATCGCGCTTTTGGCAGGGTTGGAAGGCTTGTCCGACTTCTTTGACCGTGTTCGTCGGGGCGGTGACTCCAGGTAGATAGTCTTGACAGCACGAGTTGAGTCGAAACTCGGAACACAGTTCTTCTAGGGGGGACTTCGCAGTTCTGGGCAGGTAACAAGCATGCTAGGGCCACGGCGGCAATCGTTCTCTCAGCTAGGTATCTCAGGAAGTGCCGACGATCGCTTACGCGGTGCGGAAAGACTAGGAAAACTGGCATGGGGTTAAGAGCTGACTTGTCCCTGGTGCTGGCAGCTTCAAGGCTAATCACTTTCGGGAGCAAGGGCAAGGGTCGTGTTTTCAGCTCGACTGGTTTACTTTCTGGTTCTACGGCTCAGATCGGTCGAGCATTGAACGATCGGCGTTGCATAATTGAAAGATGATACTGAGTGAACAGAGCATGCAATGCCCCGACTGTGGATCAACCCGCATCCAGAAGAACGGACATCGAAAAGGGAAACAAAATCATATTTGTGCAGATTGTCGTCGGCAGTTTATC
>DATNQR010000646.1:0-1931 GCA_036703905.1 Thermosynechococcaceae cyanobacterium | reverse complement strand
GTTTCCACACGTGCCTAAATCTGGTTCTCTGTTTCCGACTGATGATAACTACACGAACTTTTTGCGCTCGCTGAAAGAACGGATTCGGCAAGCGCAAATCAGAGCAGCGCTGGCCGTCAACAACGAGTTAATCGTACTTTACTGGCAGATGGGGCAAGAGATCTTAAGCCGTCAGCAGCAGGAAGGTTGGGGATCGAAGGTTATTGAACGACTGTCGCAAGACCTGAAACGAGAATTTCCTGACATGAGCGGCTTTTCACCGCGCAACCTCAAATATATGCGAGCATTTGCTGAGGCATATCCTGATGAGCAATTTGTGCAGCGCTACGCTGCACAAATCCCCTGGCGTCACAATCAGGTGCTCCTAGACAAGTTGAAGATGCCTGAACAGCGGCTTTGGTATGCTCAGAAATCGTTTGAGAACGGCTGGAGCCGGGACATCCTGGCAATGCAGATTGAGTCTGACCTTTATACCCGCCAAGGTGGAGCGATCACCAATTTTGAGCGCACCCTCCCAGGTCTAGATTCCGATCTAGCTCATCAAATCATTAAAGACCCCTACAACTTTAGTTTCCTCTCTATTGCTGAGGAGGCTAAAGAGCGGGAGTTAGAGAAGGCTTTGGTGGTGCGCATCCGAGAATTTCTATTAGAGCTAGGTATTGGTTTTGCGTTTGTCGGCAGCCAGTATCGCCTGGAAGTGGAGGGAGACGAGTACTTCATCGATCTGCTCTTCTATCACCTGAAGTTGCACTGCTACATTGTGATTGATTTGAAAGTGACCGAGTTCAAGCCAGAGTATTCCGGCAAAATGAACTTCTATATTTCAGCGGTCAACCACCTTCTGCGGACTGAAGTGGAGAACCCCACACTTGGGATTATTCTTTGCCGCTCCAAGAAGAAGACAGTCGTTGAATTTGCTCTGGACACTGTGCATAACCCGATCGGGGTCTCTACTTATAAGTTGCGAGATGGACTGCCATCTACCTTACAAGAATGCTTACCAACTGCGGAGCAATTAGAGGTGGAGTTAGAGGCAGCAATTTCTGAGTTAGAGAACAAACAGGGTTAGTGTTGCAGCGATGACCAATCAAGCTGTTTCTCTCGTTTTGAAAGCTGTCTCTGGAAAACTTACCTGTGGGACGGTTCATTCATCAACGGCTAAGTTCAACGGAAGCAAAACTTTTGATTGAACAGGTGCATCTTGAAAATTACCATAATTCGTCCAGTCAAACTCGCTGTACACTAGCCCTGTACGCGATTAACTCAGCCTGTGACCAACGTTATCTCCCTCTTTAACCAAGCTGGTGGCACTGGCAAGACGACTCTTGCCATGAACTTGGGGTACTCTTTGGCGCAGCGAGGGCATCGAGTTCTACTCGTAGATATGGATCCGCAGTCCTCCTTAACAGTATTTATGGGCTTACAGCCACATGAGCTGGAGGACACGATCGCTCAAAGTATTTTAGACCGGGCACCTCTTCCCATTCTGCATGGCATTCATCAGATGGACTTGGTGCCTAGCAACTTGACGCTGAGTGCAGCCGATGTCAGGTTGGCAACCGCGATCGCGAAAGAGACCCGTCTTAAGAAGGCGATCGCTCCAGTTGAGCAGAACTATGATTTTGTATTGATCGACTGCCCACCAACATTAGGGGTGTTAAGCATTCTCTCTCTGGTGGCATCGACACATATTCTGATTCCGATGCAGACGCAGTATAAAAGCTTTGTGGGTCTGGATCTACTGTTGGGGACAATCAATGAGCTTCAACAGGAAGGGGTTGCATCAGACCTGAAGTTTGCTGGGGTCATTCCTAATCTGCACGATCGCACGGCACAAGGAAAGGAGATTTTACAGGCTGTGACAGAGCAGTTTAGCGGGGTCGCACCTGTTTTCCTGCCCATTCCACGGGCTGTTGCCTTTGCCGATGCCT
>DATNQR010000645.1:0-6374 GCA_036703905.1 Thermosynechococcaceae cyanobacterium | reverse complement strand
GATGGAAGCGGGTGCTGAAAGATGCCGTTTTCAAGGCTCTGGATACGCAGCAAGCCGTGATGACGGAATTGCAGAGGGCAATCTCTAACTTTGGGGTGCCGCTATTCGCTGAGTAGCCCGTTCGATCTAGAGAGTTTGGCTCAGTTTTAGCCGCCTGTGGTGTGGGTGGGGAGGGAATCGGGCAACCCGCCGTTGCGTTGAGAAAAAGACAAGCCCTTACCAAAAATTGGATGCAAACGATACAAACTCGATCAGGAGTTTAGTTGCAATTGGGGAACACTTTAAGAGAAAAGAACTTGTGCCGGGTCTCGAAAGCGCAGCGGAGTTGCCGAACGATCGCGCTGCTGCCCTGACGTTACGGCTGAGCTTTGTTGTCCCGACTGCTACTAGAGAAAACCTAATGTCTTTTGAGCTTCCCAAATCGCTACCCGTTTCTGCTGATTCGGTGCTGACAACTCCCAGTGTCCCGGTGCTGGATAAAACCAGCTTGACCACTGAGCTACCGGGGCAAAGCCGCCCCAGCAGTTCTTCCCTCTTGTTTGTCGATAGTTCCGTATCGGACTACGGACAACTCGTAGCGGGGGCTGTGCCAGGAACGGAAGTTCACGTTCTCACCTCGGCTCAGGATGCGGTGACGCAGATTACGAACACGCTGCTGGGGCGGAGTGGGATCTCCAGCTTGCAGATTGTCTCCCACGGGGAGAGCGGCGGGCTAGACTTTGGCAGCAGTCGGTTAACCCTAACCGAGTTGCCAGGATATGCAGCGCAGGTGCAAAGTTGGGGCAAAGCGCTGACCGAGAACGCAGACATCCTGCTGTACGCCTGTAACGTGGCATCAGGAGAACTGGGTCAAACGTTCGTCAACCTTCTGAGTCAAGTGACTGGGGCAGATGTGGCGGCTTCTGATGATTTGACGGGTAGTGCTGCGCTTGGCGGTGACTGGGCGCTGGAGTATCAGACCGGGGGGATCGAGACGGCAGGGCTGAACGCGGTGGACTACAAATCAGTGCTGGCCACGTTCACGGTGACAAATACGAATGACACCGGAGCCGGGTCGCTGCGAGATGCAGTAACACAAGCAAACGTGGCGGCGGGTGCAGATGACATTGTTTTCAACCTGGGAGCCGGAGCGCAAACTATCAGCCTCAGCAGTGGCATCACCATCACCGATGATCTGACAATTCAAGGGACTGGAGCTAACACACTGACTGTAAGGGCAAGTAACAGCTCTATCGACATCTTCACAGTCAACGTAGGGAAGTCAGCCGCCTTCAGTGGTTTGACTATTGGCGGGGGAAGGTTTGGCATTAACAACTTTGGCACGATCGCGTCCCTGAGCAACAGCACCATCAGTGGCAATAGCCTGGGCATTCTCAACAGTGGAGGAGGCACGCCCACGATCACGAGCATCACCAACAGCACCTTCAGTAACAACGGAGTAGGCCTTACTAACTCTGGTGGCGTGATCACGAGCATCAGCAACAGCACCTTCAGTAACAATTCAATCTACGGCATCGACAACAACGGGTTTGGCAGCAGGAGGGGCGTGATCACCACCCTGAGCAACAGCACCTTCAGTGGCAATGAATCAGCCGGACTTAGCAACGCTAACGCCATCATCACCACCCTGAGCAACAGCACCTTTAGTGGCAATAGAGATGGCATTATTAATGATGCTTCTGCCGGGATTTTTACACTGGTTAACAACACGATCGCCCTGAACACAACGACAGGCATCAGCAACAGCAGCTTGATTTCCAGCCACAAGAACAACCTGATTGCTGGCAATGGCTCAGGAGGTAACAGCAACGTGACGGGTTTGACACTGAATGCTGCTGACAAGAACCTCACAGGTACGCTGGCTGATGTGGGTCTGGATAGCAACTTGAGCAACAATGGCGGGACTACCCTGACCCATGCTCTGCTGCTGGGCAGTGCTGCCATCAACGCCGGGGACAACAGTGCCGTTCCCACAGGAGTTACCACCGACCAGCGCGGCCCAGGCTTCGATCGCATCTCTGGCAGCAGCGTAGATGTTGGGGCCTTTGAAGTCCAACTCCTGCCGACTCTCAGCATCGCCGCCGGAGTTACTCCTGTTGAACCCACGCCTAACAGCCTGACTGGTGGCACCTACACCCTCACCCTCACCAGCGCCCCCACCACCGACTTGACCGTCAACTACAGCTTGGGCGGCACCGCCACCAACGCCGCAGACTACACCCTGAGTGGGAGTACAGGCATCAGCAACCTGACGGGCAGTTCCTTCGTGATCGCCGCCGGAACTACCAATGCCACCTTCACTGTGCAGGTGGTAGACGACAGCCTGGAAGAACCGGACGAAACGATCCAACTTACCCTGACGAGCGGCACAGGCTACAGTCTCGGCAGCGCCCCCAGCACCCTGACCATTGCCGCCAATGATGCAGCGACTCCGCCTGTCACTCCACCTGTCACGCCGCCCGTAACTCTTCAGTTCACCGCCAACGATTTCGATGGCGACGGCATCGCTGACCGGCTGCTCACCCGCGCCAACTTTCCAATCAAAGGAGTCCAACCCACCAGCAGCACCTACAGCCTGCGCCTGACCAGCAGCACCACCGTCCTAGAGATCGCCACCCTGTCAAGCAACTTCCAGCTAGTCGGTACAGGCGACTACAACGGCGATGGCAACACCGACCTGCTGTGGAAGAACAGTGCGAACAACACCTACAGCAACTGGTTCCTGAATGGCAACAGCTATATTGGGGGCGGCGAAATCGCCACCCTCGCCAACAACTTCGAGATCGTCTCCACCGCCGACTGCAACGGGGACGGCAAAGCTGACCTTTTGTGGAAGAACAGCGCCAACAACACCTACAGCAATTGGTTCTTGAGCGGGAACACCTACATTGGAGGAGGAACGATCGCCACCCTGTCGAGCAACTTCCAACTGGTGTCCACTGGGGACTATAACGGCGATGGCAAAGCTGACCTCTTGTGGAAAGATATCAATACCAACACTTATAGCAATTGGTTCCTGAGCGGCAACAGCTACATTGGGGGCGGCATCATCGCCACCCTATCGAGCAACTTTGCAGTTGCCTTCAGCGCCGACTACAACGGCGACGGGTGCGACGACCTGCTGTGGCGCGACAGCAACAGCAACAGCTATAGCAACTGGTTCTTGAGCGGCAACACCTACATCGGGGGAGGGACGATCGCTACCCTGCCCGTGAACTTCGAGGTCGTCTCCAGTCGAGACTACAACGGCGACGGGACTGGTGACTTGGTGTGGCAGAACAAGAGCAACGGGTCACTCTCCGAGTGGTACCTGGAAGACTCTACCTACATCGGTGGCGGTGAGGTAGGGGCACTGGGAACAAGTGAGTCCGTGCGGGGGTAGAAGCCTGAGCCGAGCCGAGGGGTGAAGAGACGGGTGCGATCGTGGCTGGAAAGGGTTATGCAGTTCCCCTCGATCGCCCCGCCTAGTTATTGTCGAGTTTCAGGATATTTGGGCTCTTACGCAGATTTGGTGAAAACGGCAGCGATCGCCAAGCTACACAACGAGAACTCTACTCTTCAGAGCAGTTTAGAGACCTCGATCACCCAAAGCTGGTAAAAGGTGTGTAACCTCACCAACACCAGTATCCTGCTTAATAGGCATTGGTGTTTCAATCGTTTTAAAGTGTCGCGACAATGACCGTAGACGAACCGACTTTGTTGCTAGCACTGGGACTCGCATCACTGAGTGCAAGTGGTGTTTTCTTTGCTCTGACATCGTTTTCCAAAGAAATTCCCGGAGTCCGATATTGGGGAATCGGATCGTTGGGGGTCGGACTGGCGCTGGTCATTCACAGTCCACACGTCATTACTGATTGGCGCTTGGCGTCTCTGTTTTCTAACATTCCTTTCAGCGTTGGCCTGGCGTTCATGTTGGCAGGAACCATGCAATTCTGCCGCCGTCCCCTGGCTGTGAAGGTGCTATGGGTTTTCTCCGTTCTTGCGATCGTGGTCACCATCACCTTTACCTTCATCGTGGTCGCCAGTCGATGGAGAATCTCAATCCTGATTGCCTATCAGACTACCATCAAGCTCTGGATGGCAATGATTCTTTGGCGATACCCCGATCCATATTCTCGTAAAGCGTTTCAAATTGCTAGCGCCGCCTCCCTGCTCGAAGCCTGTACTGCACTTATTCAAGGAGTTCTGGTTGCGGTGAGTTCAAGCCAGATAACTTTTGCTTCACCTGAACTCCCATTGGCAAATCTCATTGCTTGGGGAGGTGCCTATTTGAATTGCATCGTAGGGAATGCCATGTTGTTTGTGCTGCTCGCGCTGCGATTGGTCAACGAGTTACGACGCGTCGCGGAACGGGATGCCTTAACCGATCTATTGAACCGTCGCGGTATGCGGCTCCACTTTGATGTCCTGTTACAGCGCCAGAAGCATGATCTTCGCTCGATCGGGATCATGTTTCTGGATATCGATCATTTCAAAGCCATCAACGACACCTACGGTCATGATGTCGGCGATAAAGTCTTGAGAGTGATGGGCGACGTACTGCGCAGAACTAGCTTTCCAGGTGCAACAGCCTGCCGCTGGGGAGGAGAAGAGTTTTGCATTGTGGTTGAAAACCCGACCAGAGATTCGCTCGTGGATTTTGCAGAAAAAATCCGCCGCAAATTTCATCACGCCACCGCTTCGCTAGCGGAACTCTCCGCAGGACAAACCGTAAGTATTGGAATTGCTTCGGCGATGTCTAACGCGAGGTTTGACATTGCAACCATCATCTCTGTTGCCGACGCGCAGCTCTACCAAGCCAAGCGGAGCGGTCGCGATCGCGTTGCGATTGCGGAGTAAAAGCTTCTGGTTTCATCCGGCATCTGTCAGAGCAGTAACACGATAAAATCGCTATCCATCAATCGCATCTATCTTCACAAAGTCATCGAGGGCTGCAAGCGTTATGTAGCGGGAGTTTAAGGGAAACAGCCGTCACTGATACCAGAGGCACTGAGATGCAAATATTCAGAGGATCAAGCACAACATTAAAGCGATCGTTGAGAATGCCGTTGCCACTAGCAGCAATTATCAATCTGAATTTCGCTTTAGTTTGGACGCTCTATCTGTCGTGAACATCGCTTAAGCTCAACTTTATCCAAATGCTGGAATCGTTGCCTAGCGCTGGCTCTAGCGCTCCAGGTTTTCTCTAGACTTTTCGGGAAATCAGGTCACAGCCTGGATATCTCGAAAAGTTTGAGAGCCTGACTACGATCCAGTCACCGTCGGAAACGCTCCTGATTTCAAATGGATAAAGTCGAGTTAAGAACCTATCCGAAAAGTGATGTATGAACTAGACGATAATTCTAGAGTGACATCAATTGCACCAAAACGCAGGCGGCACCCCGTCTGAATCAAGTCGGTATTCCCTCCCAGTCACTCAGATCACCATCAGACCACCATCAGACCACCATTTGCTCATACTGGAGGGAGTCGCTTCAACCAGCAATGGCATGAGTCCTCCAGCAGCAAAAACCCCCCTTACCAACGATTTGGCATGTGCTTGATGCTCTGTGGCAACGCCTTGCCCCGCTGATAGAAGTGGATAAACCTCGGCTCAAATCGGGCAGACCCCGGCGCAAAAACCGCCCGATTTTTGATGCCTTGATTCACCTGGCACGGACTGGGATGCAGTGGTCAGCCCTACCAAAAGATTTTCTGCCCAAGTCCACGGTGCATGACTGCTTGCAAGAATGGGTCGAGTTTGGTTGTCTCACCGCTGCTTGGGCCGTGCTGTTGCAGGAAGTGGATGCCACAGTGGGACTGGCGTGGGAGTGGCAATCCGTCGATGGCTGCATGGTGAAAGCGCCTCTCGGCAAGCGGACTGTGCAAGGCGATGTTCAAGCTACCGGAGCCAATCCCACTGACCGGGGCAAGTCGGGCTATAAGCGCCATCTATTGACCGAGGGGCAGGGCATTCCCCTCGCCTTTGTGTTGAGTGGGGCAAATCGCCAGGACATGAAAAAGTTGGCAGCGTTGTTAGATGCCAAAGTTCTGGAGTCACCCCCGATGACGCAAGGGCAGTCTCATCTCTGCCTTGACCGCGGCTATGACTATGAGGCTTGTCGCCAAGCGGCACAGGAACGGGGTTACACCCCACACATTCCTGACTCCACCAAGCCGATTCCGGCTCCGACTGACCCGAACCGGATTGGAAGCCAGCACTGAATCGCTTTGCGAAGCGCAAGCGCGACGAAGTTGTTAGGGGCAACCTGCACCCTCCCTACTACCGATTGATACTGCGACCCCCTGAACGATTACACAAAACAGCAACAGATTGAGAATATCTGCCCTCTACCTGTTGCTGTTCACGCAAGTTCTAATTCCTCAACAGGGCT
>DATNQR010000644.1:0-2593 GCA_036703905.1 Thermosynechococcaceae cyanobacterium | reverse complement strand
CCAAAGGTTTTGTCAGGATAGCCCGCAAGGCAACCATACCGCTCCACCAAAGGTTGCAATGCTTGAAATGCCCAATCGGTAGGCTTTACATCGGTAAGTTGAGAAATAGAGGTGACTTGCTCCATCCCATTGATCGCTGCTGCTTCAGACGGATAAAGCGAGGGATCAACAGCGATCACCTGTATTCCATCTCTCTCATTAATAGGATCAATATTTATAGGAGCCGCATGAGCTGAAATTCCCCATCCCAGGCTCAGCAGCAATGCAGCCCGTAGACTGCCCAATGTCCAGATCAACGTCTGCTTACTGCCATGATCACACATGACAACTCCTCATTCACTACCTTTTTAATCTGCCCAAAATCAGATTATGCTACACAGCATTGGTACTGAATGACACTGAGTCCGGCTCAAGCCTTTTGGATCAGAAAGAACGTTCTAGACCAGAAAAAACAGGGCACTCTAGCGTTGCTCTTCATCCCGTGCTGTTGGCAATGCAGTAAGTGGGTAGCTCAGATTAAATTACAGATGTAGTGCGGGCATCTTGCCCGCGAGCGAGACGCTCGCACTACGGCTATCCACGAATTAATTGCGTCCGCCTACTTAACGATGAAGATCCTTTTAGCAAAGTACTGCTTGCATAATTTAAGTGCCACAACGTGAAACTCATGAGCCGAAAGTTCCCATTCATAGTCGGTCACACAGTCATTCTTACCAGTTTGGCTCTGCCAATGATTAATTTATGCGTCGCAAAGGTAGTTCTGACGATCGCAGTAGATGGTCCCAGTCCAATCTGGCCGTCTGTCGGCATTTATTTAGCGGTTGTCTTGCTGTGGGGGTATCGTGTTTGGCCCGCTATTTTACTGAGTGAATTAATCGTCAATCCCATGTTTAATGGGTACGACAAAACGTTAGTCAGCCATTCCCGTGCTTTCTTCTGGCGCGTGTGCCAGCGCACATCTGAGCCAAAGCGTTCCCCGGTTTCCTGTAGCTGACGCGCTTCTGGGTCAAGGTCTTTATGAATGGCAACTTCGAGATCAGCCTGCAACGGATAGAACGCTTCAGCTCAAACGGTGGAAGCGGTAGGAGATAGGGAGCAGTCTGCGCCGGGGGCGATCAACGGGGTAACGAGTGAGGCTGCACCTGTCCCGGTTGGGCGACAACGCCAGAAGGTTGGGCTACTGAGGTTCCCGGTAGAAACGCGCGATCGCTGGAACTAGGCACTCGCGGCGATCGCGCCGCAAGGAGCATCGAAACTGGAGCAGATGTCGGCCCTGCTGGAGTGGATTGAGGCAAGGATAGAGCCTCCCTCGGAGCCTCAGCCCATCCCAGACCAGACGGAAGCTCCACCATCCGCAGAAGCGACGGAACTAATGCAGGTGAAGGGGGCGCTGGAAGCGGTGTTGGAGCGGTGGACAAGCTGGAGGCGGAGCGAGCCACTCCTGACAGGCAGCAGGGGCGCAATTAGCAGAAGTCCGAGGCTGTGGACTTGTCCACAGCCTCGCCCACAGCCCGTAAGGGGGGTGGAGCAGCAGAACGAGCGAACAACATCTTTCTGGCGGTGCAAGCCTGGAATCAGCAACACCCAGATCAGACGTTTGCGGTGACGCTCAGTTTGCTCAAGGATGAGTTTGGTATCAACTTCAAAGCCGCTCGATCGTTCCTCGAAGAAAGACAGGAGCAGATCGGGGAACTCCATCAAGCAAGCGGGGTGGAAAAGGCCCAATCCCACAACAGGCAGCAGGGGCGGGACTTGAAGCAGCTTACAGCGATTTTCAGATGAATAAGCCACAGTGATTGAACCAACCCAGCGCGTCCTCATCAGAAATGCCCTGGTTGACAATCTGGGTTAGCGCTTGGTCAAGGGCTTCACAGGTTCGAGCCTTCGCTGAACGTAATAGCTGCTTGAGTTTTGACCAACACAACTCAATGGGAGACAGGTCTGGAGAATAAGGGGGTAAAAACACAACCTTGGCTCCCACGGACTCAATCGCCTCTTGAACAACCCAGGCATGATGAACGGATAAGTTATCCATGACCACGATGGCTCCGACCCACAGTTGTGGAATCAGAATCTCTTGAACGTAGTACAGGAACACGTCTGTATTGACGCTGCCCACAAGACTCATCGTGACAATCAACCCGTTGAGACTCATGCCGCCCATCAACGAGATATTCTTGCCTGGATTACCGGGTGACTCACTATCGTACAAGCGTTCGCCCACGGGGGCACGACCCGTCAGTCGAGTCAGACCGAGATGAATGCCTGTCTCATCAATGAACACCAAGTTACGCGGGTCAATGGTGAAACTCCACAGACGATAGGCAAACCGCAAATCCTGCACCCGTTGCGTGTCCTGCTCAGAGGCAATCAAGGTTTTTTTTGACGCTGAACTTCAGTTGGCGCACGACTCGTTGCATCGTTGAGACACTCACCTTTACCCCAGTTTGCTCGGCAAAGCGCTCACACAACTCGGTTAGCCGAGCATCGGGTTGAGCCGTGACTAGGGCTTCCACAATCGGTAGTTGCTCTTTGCCGATCTTGCTCACCGCTCCGCCGCCGTGAGGTTTGGGCAGGATTGTCCCGGTTTGAC
>DATNQR010000643.1:0-5397 GCA_036703905.1 Thermosynechococcaceae cyanobacterium | reverse complement strand
CTGGGTGAGTCTCTACCACGCTGGCTGAGGGTGTTGGCGAGACGCGACGACTTTTTGGAAACTCAGCTCAACCAGATTTTCGATCGCGTTCTGCTGGAGTTCCAGTTTACTGAAGACCAGGCAACTAAGCTAGCTGATTGGCTGCTGCAAATTGTTTTGCCTCCTGATTTACTGCGGCAAGCATTGATTGACTTTCTGACCGATCGCAACATTCAGGTCATTGATGAAGGCTTCCGAGAGAAAACCAGTGGCACCTATTGGGTAGTCGCTAATTTGTTTGGCGTTCGCAACTCTCTCACTCGCTTGAGAACCTTTTGCCTAGACGAAAAAGAAGAGACGAATAAACGTTTGGAAGAGCTTCTGGTTTCTCTAGGTGTGCGACAGCGCATTAAGGAGTGGCTGCAAAATCTATCGCTACAAAATCTGCCGATTTCCACAGTGAGACAGCTGCGAAAAACCCTGCGGGAAAGTGTGCGAAGCTATGTGCAGGATAAGGGCTTAGAGGTATTGCAAGAGTTGAGTCAGTCGATCGATTGGGACAACCTGGCCAGCGTGATATTAAACCGTCTCCGCACTTCGGCTATTGTCACTTCTTCCCTTGAAACCCTGAGCCTGGAGCTGGCCCGCGTGATTGAGCGCTACCTGGAACGAGATCTGGAAGCGATCGTTGCTCAAGCTATTCCCATCCTCAACATCGATCAGGTGATTATGGATCGAGTGAAGGCAACCTCTCCAGAAGATTTAGAAAACGCCATCAACGGCATTGTCAAAAGTGAGCTGCAAGCGATCGTAAATCTTGGAGGCATTCTTGGGTTTGTGATTGGCCTGCTTCAGTCCGTAACTCTGCTGCTACGGTGAACTTAATCGGTCACTTGCAAGCATCCAAACGCTGCTGAGTTGCCACTAGACTTCGCCGAATCGCTTGGGCAGTCGGGTTCAACCTAACAGCGTTTTGATAGGCGACGATCGCCCCTGTCCAATTGCCCTGTCGTTGCAGTTCATCTCCTAAGTTTGCATAGGCAAATGCATATTTTGGGTCAAGCTGTACTGCGGTCTGAAAGCTGACGATCGCGGCTTCTTGCTTACCTTGCTGGACTAGAATCATGCCCAAATGATTGTGAGCAAGCGCAAAGTTTGGATCAGCTTGAATTGCTTTCTGATACGCTGCCAGCGCTAAATCTAACTTTTTCTGCTTTGCGAACACTGCACCTAAGCTGTTGTAGTTGGTTGCCAGGTTCGCATTAAATTTGATGGCTTGGTAATAAGCTGCGATCGCGGCATCTAGACTGCCCTGCTGCTGCAACAAATCTCCTAAGCTGCTGTAAGCAAATCCATAATTCGTATCCAGTTCGACTGCTTTTTGGTAGGCTGCGATCGCCTGATCTATCTTGGTTTGTTTTTCCAGAAGAACGCCTAAGTTGTAGTAGGCGTAAGCACTGGGCTGAAGCTGAATTGAGTGCTGATAAGCGACGATCGCCCCCGACAAATTTCCTTGCTCTTCCAGGTGAATTGCTTGCTGGAGCGAAAGGCTCCAGACGGCTCGGTGGGCCAGCACTAGCGTAACGATCGCCACGGCTCCCCTCAGCAGCCAGGGAAATTTGAGTAGAGTCAGCCCCCGCGATCGCACCATCAGCCGTAGTCTTGCAAAGTATCCCAATTCTACCGATGCGGAAGATTTTGATGCCGAAGATTTTGGTGGCGCGATCGCTTGATAGCTAGGGGAAGATCGCGCGAAAATAGAAAGTGTAACTTCTACAAGTTTCTTTAAAATTCGCTTGAAGCCGCTAGATATGGTCATTTCCCAACCCGTTACATCTCAGAAGCAGCAGGCTGATTCTCTCAAGCGATTGGATTATGACTTGGTGATCGTAGGCGGCGGGCTGGTAGGTGCAACGCTGGCTTGTGGGTTGAAAGATTCGGGGTTGCAGGTTGCCATAGTGGAGGCGCGGCCGGAGTCTTTGGCAGTGGCGCGGGGGCAGGCATATCACATCAACCTGATGTCCAGCCGGATCTTCACTGGGCTGGGGGTGTGGAAGCAGATGCGCTCAGGAGTGAACCCGATCGACCAGATTCGCCTCTCTGATGCAGATTATTCCCAAACCGTGCAGTTCGACGAGCGCGATCTGGGTACAGGAGCTGTGGGCTACGTGGCCGAGCATCGTGTAGTACTGGAGGGTTTGCAGTCCGGTCTGCGCCAGTGTGCCAATGTCAGCTACCTTTGTCCGGCAGAACTGGTGGAGGTTGAATACCACGATGATTGTGTGGAACTGGTTCTGAGTCAGGCAGGCGAAACCCGGCGGGTGCGATCGCAGCTGTTGGTGGCGGCGGATGGAGCGCGATCGCCCATTCGTCAGCAGGCGGGGATTCGTACCCAGGGCTGGCAATATTGGCAGTCCTGCGTAGTGGCTTTTGTGCAGCCAGAAAAATCTCACCGTAACATTGCCTACGAGCGCTTCTGGTCGAGTGGCCCCTTCGCAATTCTGCCTCTGCCAGAAAACCTGTGCCGAATTGTCTGGACTGCGCCCAAAGCTGAGGCCGCCGCGATCGCTCAGCTAGACGATGCAGAATTTCTGGTTCTCCTCAGGCAGCGCTACGGCGACCAAATGGGCGCACTTGCGGTGGTGGGCAGTCGATCGGTCTTTCCCGTCCAACTCATGCACAGCCAGCGCTACACCTTACCTCGACTTGCCCTGATTGGTGATGCAGCCCACTGCTGTCACCCAGTCGGTGGCCAGGGCGTGAATTTAGGCATCCGGGATGCGGCAGCTTTGGCGGAAGTGCTGAAGGCGGCTCAGGCTCAGGGCGAGGACATTGGCAGTTTGTCCGTCCTCCGGCGCTACGAGCGCTGGCGTAAGGTTGAGAATTTAGTCATCCTGGGCTTCACGGACATTCTCAACCGTACCTTCTCCAACCGCTGGTTGCCGCTCGTGGTGCTGCGACGATTGGGGTTGCTCGGTTTGCGCCACATTCCTCTGCTGCGACGGATTGCGCTGCGGCTGATGACGGGCTTATCAGGTCGATCGCCCGAAATTGCCGAGCGACTTTAACCCTGAGAGAATCCCTTTCTGTGGCAAGGAGACAGCACTATCTTGGAAGTGTTTCCAGAAGCGACGATCGCCGTCCTGGGCTGCTCTGAGGCTTTGAGGAGGGTACGGCCATGCAAGATTTTGGGATTCCCAACTCCCTCATTAGGGAACGAATCGTTAAAGTTGAGAGAGGCACTGAAGGTAAGCATAATCTTTCCCTCAGAGCCAGATTCCTTCTCCACCGGAAGCACTCGCTATGGCAATGCTCAAGAAATTCGGCGCGATCGCCGCGATTGCCGTTCTCGTCATCCTCCTCTTCCAGAGCCGCACTCCAGCCCAATCTGCCAGCAACTTGCAGGCAGATATCTTTGCCCTTCGATCTGAGGTGAGCCAGCTTCGCGCTCAGGTATCCCAGTTGGGAGGTCGCGGCTATTCTCCCCGACCTGTGCCCAGCCAGTCGCGAACCGTGGCCGGAGAGAGGCTCACAGATAGTCAGGTTGTCGATCGCTTGGCAACCCTAGCGATCGAAGCCAAAGATCGCCTCAAGTCACTAGAAGCAAGAGTCAGCAAGCTTGAGCAGAGATAGTTTAGGGATACCTAGCCGACCAAGCCCGCCCGCAGGGCACGCACTGCGGCCTGAGTTCGGTCATCGGCGCAGAGCTTGTTCAGAATATTCCGCACGTGGGTCTTGACTGTACCTACAGTGATGTACAGCTTCTCGGCGATCGCGGCGTTGCTGCACCCTTCCACAATCAGTTGCAGCACCTCAAGCTCCCGCTCTGTGAGGGGATAAGCCTCAATGATCTGGTTATATTCCGGTTCAGCAGCGTTGATGGCGACAGTTTTTAGTTCTGGGGATGCGTCGGTATCCGGGCTGGACTGCCGCGCTTGATGCAGCACTACACGGGCGATCGCTGGATCGATCCACGAATTACCTTCACTGGTGACTTTCAGCGCTTCTGCCAGGCTATCCAGGCTGACATCTTTCATGCAGTAAGAATCCGCTCCGGCCGCGAAGGCGGCTAGCACCACTTCCTCATTATCCTGGAGGGTCAGGATTAACACTTTGGTATTTGATAATCCCGATTCCGACTCGGCTTGCATCTTTTTGAACCGTCGGGTTAGTTCCACGCCGTCCATGTCTGGCAGACCAATATCTACGATCGCCACGTCTGGTCGGGTTGATTCCATGAGCTTCAGCCCTTCTGTTGCATTCGGTGCTTCGCCCACTACTTTGAATCCACCACGTTGCTGCAATGCCGTCCGCATTCCTACTCGCGTTAAGTCGTGGTCTTCGATCAGTGTGATGCGAATGTCTTCCATCGTCTGCGTCCCCTATGCTCGTAATGACTCAGTTGCTTTGTACCAGAATACGCTAGAAAGATGATGAATACTAAAGTTTTCTTAAGACAATTGAACGACTGTTAAAGTCATTTTTTACGGGCCTTAAAGACATACCAGAAGCGACGAGGCAAAGCATCTATCTAAAGTTAGAAACACCTCTGAAGTCGCACCTACTACGCCAAAAGTATTCAATTCCTTTGAAAATATCACTTCTCTATAGTAATAACCGACAATATTAGCCTACTTAATCAATATATAAGCAAAGACGCAACTTTCCGCTTCACTAGGGGAAAAAGCAGCTAGTGCGGGGTCTACTGAAGCGATTGAAGAAGTGACGGGATCGATCGAAAGGGCCAGAGGCAGATCCCACCCCTGACAGAGAAACTAAGCCAAAGGAATTTCTACGCTCTGTAGGTATTAGTGGACTGCTCGTGCTGCATTAGCAGTGTGAGGAAAGTTTAAATTTTGAATTTGACGCAATCAAAGGTTTTTGGTCATGAAGCATTTCAATTTTGTTAAGAAGGCAAGTATTCTGTTGGGCGCGATCGCGGTCAGCAGTTTCTTCGGACTGTCCGCCCTAGCTGAGTCTTCTCCCACTCTTCGGCAGAATGGCGTTCCTGACGCTGCGGCTCCGGGACGGGATTTTCCGAACCAGTCTGATCCCCGTGCAGGCAGACCCGGCGCGAACTCAAACACAGGGGTTTCCGCTTCGCCGATCACCAGTGGCCCTGCTAGCGAGTACAACTATCGGCGGCAACCTTCTAGAAACCGCCCTGCCGATCGTCCTAACCAGAGTCGTCCCTCCAGTCAATCCGATTCCAACGGAGCGCTGACGAATCCTGCGGCAAACCAGAGCAAACCCAGCAACTCGAACACTCAGTTCCGTCCGGCTCCCAGCGCAACGCCTGACCCTGCTGCTCCAGGAATGCGTGAGTTTCAGAACCAGTCTGATCCCCGTTCGGGTCTGCCTGAAACCAAGACTCCGAGCCAGTCTAAATAATCCATATAGAGTAGTCCTGTAAGGGCT
>DATNQR010000642.1:0-13465 GCA_036703905.1 Thermosynechococcaceae cyanobacterium | reverse complement strand
TGGAGTCAGGAATCTGGATATTGGCGGTATCGACAGTAACCTGCTTCACAGTCTGAATTTTGAGCGATCGTGCCAAACCCAAGAAGTTTTGTACATCTCCCCACTTATAGCGAGACTCTTCCAACTGGTCACGCCAGTAGTCACTGTAGCGGGGAGTTACCAGGTTGAATGGTCGATCCTTGTAGCGACGACGTTGGTAAGGCACGGTGTTGTCACCAAACGCCTGACTGTACTCCTCACTGTCCACCAAGACATCGACAAACTTCTTCCAGCCCAGAGTGGCAATCTTGATCGACCAAGCAATTTCCTCGTCTTTGCTGTAGGGCGCACGACCCAGCAGACGCTTCAAGGTTAGTTCTACAACTCGATAGTTGGAGTTGGTTTCCACCACTAAACGACGGAACACATCGGTTTTTGCTAGACCCCGGATGAAGTCTCGCACGGTAATCGATCGGTTTCTGAGTTGAGATTCCAGATCCGTTTGGCGGTTGCTCTTGAGAATAACGTGTTCACTGAAAACCTGACGGTATCCAGCCCAAATCAAATTCTCAATATCGGTCAGATCTACGCTGTCCTCTAGACGGTAGATGTAGGGCGTGTCCTCGCCCGGAACCTCGTAGCCCAGAACTCTCTGGTTCTGCGAGGCCGGTTTGTAGCCAAGTAGGGGAATAGACATGGGAAATAATCACAGGTAGGGGACAACAGTGCAGAGTAAGTTCTGGAGGGCGTTACCTACGCAGAACTCACGCTACATCAGCTAGAGGGTCGGGTCAGAGGACAGGTAGCGGTAAGGCAACGCTACAGTAGGCGGCTTGACGGTCGATCGAGCCGTGGCAGCGGGACGGGTCGAGTCAGGAACCTTGATGTTCCCAGAGCTGGCTCGGGCTACGTGGCGCTGGCTGTCGAGTTGCCCAACGCTGGTGCTGCTAGCCATGCTCAAAAACATAGCTGGTATGGCCTGCCGTACAACCTGCTTATTCAGAGCGCCAGCCTGATAGGAGCGAACTTGATAGTAGGAACGACCAGACAACTCCCGTTCTTGCAGCTGTTTGCGCCAGTAGTCGTCGTAGCGGGGATTGACCAGATTGAAGGGACGACCCTCTAGCCGCCGGCGCTGGTAGGGCACAATGTCCTCACCAAAGTTCTGACGATACTCCGCACCGTCCACCACGCTGTCAATGAAGCCATGCAGTCCACGAGTCGCAATGACGATCGACTGAGCAATCTGCTCACTCCGACCATAGGAAGCCCGCCCCAGAAAACGTTTGAAGGTGAGGTCTACTACACGGTAGTTAGAGTTTGTATCCCAGACCAAATCCCGGTAAACCTCAGACTTGCCCAACCCTCGGATGAAGTCCCGCACTGAGATGGCACGGTTCCGCAGTTGGGATTCTAGAAACGGCTGACGATGAGTTTCCAGGATCAGATGTTCGCTGAAGATTTGGCGGTAAGCAGCCCAAATCAGCGCGTCTACGTCGGCATCGGAGATGCAGTCCCGCAGGCGATAGCCTTGGGGATCATCTTCATCCAGAACGTCATAGCCATCCACACGCTGGTTCTGGGTTTTGAGTTTAACTTCTAGGAGAGGAAGAGACATCGTAGTTACTCAGGGTTAATGAAAACTGGTTATGGAGGGCCGGTAGATTGAGTGCCCGTAGATTGAGCGCCCAAGAGCAACCCTCAGAGGCTCGAAAGGGGCTACAGGGTTGTTGGCTGGAGGAGGCAGCGCTGGGCCAGACGGCTCCGGGCTTGAGTGACAGCATCTGGATCGGCGGTGGCCATCTCCTCCAGTCGGGCTGTCAGCGATCGCAGTAGGTCAGTAGCCTGACTGTTCACCGCCTCCGCTAGGGACTGGAGACCCACAACTGCCGCGTACCGCAGGGCCCAATCTGAGTCCTGGGAGACAGCAAGGAGTGTACGAAGGGCACTGAACTGGGCCACCGCAGTTTGATCAGGGGCAAGCAGCGACCAGCGCAAACAGCCCAGTCCCTTTGCTGCCGCTCGTCGCACACTGGGGGCAAAGTCAGTTTCTGCCGCTTCCTTCAGCACCGCTAAGGCACGGGGATCGCCGATCGCGGCCAGGGCCCGAATTGCCCAAGCTCGGGCTCCGTAGTCGTAGCCATCCAGTCGCTCCAGAATGGGTAGGGCTGCTGTTGAACCGAGTTGTACTAAACCCTCCATTGCAGCAACGGCTGCTCCTGGGTTATTGAAGCCCAAGGCCCGAATCAGAGTTGGGATAGCTGCCTCTGAGTGAGCCGCCGCTAGCGCCCGAACGGCCCTAATCAAGCGATCAGAAGCATCAGCCTGTTCAACAGCAGCAATCAGGGAAGCAAGACGAGAATCAGTCACGGTCGTTACTACAGCCACTTTCAACAGTCACTCTTACAAGAGGTTGTCCATCAAAGACATCACTTGAACTGCCCGATCGCTGAGATCTCCTGAATTCAACCGAAGCTGAGACTCCAGTAGACCTTTGAGCGCCAGGATCTTGAAGCCGTTTTCCACCCCAGCCGTGGCGATCGCTTCCGCTGCCGGGACATAACCGATCGCTCCAAGATCTGACAGCACTGTGCGGCGAGACTGAACATCTCCCCCTTGCAGGGCTTGGACTAAACGCTCGGCATACTCTGAGTTTTGAGTTAGCTGATACAGGGCGCGAGTTGCCGAGTATCGAACCCGCGCGATCGAATGATCAACAAACGGTTGAATTACCTCAATTGCTGCTGTTGCTCCCAAATCTCCCAGAGCTTCAATCACGGCTTCGTAGGGTTCAACTAAATGCGGCTGCCCTGGCACAAGCTGGGCTGCGGCGACTCCCCCTTCCAGAAAATGGAGTAGGTGGGGAATGCAGACCGGATCGCCCAAAGCACCTAAAGCCTGGGCTGCTGCTTCTCGAACGTAGAAGTCGTTGCAGTCCAAGCAGCGGATCAGTTCTGGAACTGCCTGTCGATCGCCCAGTTTTCCCAAAGCCCGTGCTGCGTTGCGGCGAAGCGGATAGCCCCCTAAAGCGGTGCGATCGGAGTTATCCTGCAATGCCACAATCAGCGCTGTAACCGCGGCAGCGTCGCGCACTCGAAACTTTCCCAGCCACCAAGCTGCATAGTAGCGGAGGCTCAGGTCTTCGTGGCGGAGATTGGCGATCGCCTGCTCCACCGTCAAGGGCCCTCTCTCTGCTTCAACTAATGGCTCGTCAAGTTCCATGATTCAAGAGACTTCAGTTGGCGACGGTGAGGGGTTCAATTTTGACAATTTTGCCGCCTAGGCGGGTGATGCGCTGCATTTCTTCGTTCATGCGATCGTAGGGCACAGTGATGAACACACTGCCGCTTTGCCGAATCGCGTAGTTGTTTTGATCGGTCTGCTCGTTCTGACGCAGACCCACAACCTGATACCGAAATACACGGGTCGCGGCCGAAGAAGCTCCACCCACTGTTGCTTGACCAAACATAACGCTCGTTGCCTCCTGTGATTGCTCTGTCTATGAAGCCTGAATACCCTGTCAAGAATGGTTCAATTTGACGAGCTATTCAGGAGCCGTTGTGCCGTCGCTTTTGGATTCTGTTGTATGCTGCGCTTCGGTTGCTGTGCTTTTGCCTTCAGCTTCTAGATTCTGATTAGCAGTAGCCCCTTGAGTTTTAGCTTGGCTATCTCCCTCCAGGGTTATGGGCTGAATGCTAACGATTTTGCCTCCCATGCGGTTGATGCGCTGCATCTCTTCGTTCATTCGATCGTAGGAAACCGTGATGAAGAAACTACCGCTTTTGCGAATTGGGTAGCTGAGTTGATCGTTCTGATAGGTTTGGCGCATCCCTTCGACTTCGTAGCGAAACATTCGATTTGCAGCGCCAGTGAGTCTGCTGCTGCCCAGCGCAGTTTGACCAAACATAATGATTGCTCCTGTGATGAAGGTTAAGGTCGATCGCGGCAGTGATTGGAGTAGAGAGTTGTCATTCCTTGCTCTCTACTCCAATCGCGTCATCTCAAGCGCGGGTGACGTTGATGACCCGACCGCCCTTCTTAGTAATTTGCTGAAGCTTCTGGGAAAGTTGTTCGTAGGGAACCAGAAAAGCAGTGCTGCTGCGGCGGACTTTCGGATAGCCCGGTTGCAGAATTCCCGTCACTTCAATCCGGTAAACCCGGCTGCTCTCTTCCTGGGTTCCGCCTAGCGCCTTCTGGGGCGCGGCATCTTCTGGAATCGCCGTGTGTCGCCAGCTTGAGCCACCTGCTGAGGGTCGATCGATTCTGGAGGCAGAGTTTTGCCCCAGTTCACGAGTCAGACGCGGCAGCTTGCCACCCACAGAGCCACGATCGCTGCTGGCATAACCCCGGTAAAGGCGGAACAGACGGGTGAAACCTACCGTTCTCACCCCGGGTTCTACCTTGAATCCGGTGTAGTAGGGAACCACGTTGTTGCCGAACTTGTTCTCGTACTCAATGCTGTCAATATAGGAATCGATTTCAGCATCAAAGCCTTGCTCTTCTACCAGCCCGGTGTGGTCTGCCCACTCTCGCTCATCGTAGGGAGGGCGGCCCAGCAAGTGCTTGAAGTTGAGTTCAACGAAGCGCTGATTGGAGTTAGGAAAGAAAAACTTTTCTTTGTACAAATCTGATTTGGCAACAGCGCGAACGAAGTCCCGTACCGTAATGCTGCCTTGCCGTAACAGGGACTCAGCAGAGGTGAGACGTTCAGCTTTCATCACGTAATCGTTGCCCAGCACTTGGCGGTAGGCGGCTCGAAACACGGTTTGAAGCTCAGCTTCAGTCCAGTCCGGGCGTAGTTCAAGTCTGGAAGAAGCATCAAACGCAGAAAGACCGAGGGGGCTGGCTGCTGCTAGGTTCGATACCTCTAAACTTGCGTCGATCAAATTGCCCATATTTGCTTTACCCAGTGAAACAATGGATGTTTTTATAGGAGGTGCGAAAAACAATGCCCGGAAAAGTAAACACTCACTAGCGCACGCCAGCAACTGCATACCTTTCCGGGCACACGATCGATTAGCTCAGGGCGTTGATCGCGTAGTCGATGTAGGTGTTTGCTTGGTTAGCAGCCTGACCGCTCAAGCCGTGGTTTGCCTTGATGTTGTTCAGCGCTTCTACGTACCAGCTAGGAGACAGTTCGTAGGCGCGGTTGATTTCGTCCAGACCAGCAATCAGGTACTCGTCGAGGGGGCCGGTGCCGCCAGCAATCAAGCTGTAGGTGACGAGGCGCAGGTAGTGCCCGATATCACGAGCGCACTTAGCCTTGCCACGAGCATCAGCAGCGTACTGAGGTCCCTGCATCTGGGTGGTGTACGGGAACTTTTGGTACACAGCGTTGGATGCACCGTCGATCAGCTTCTGAGCGTTTTGGCTCAAAGCACGAGCGGCTTCCAGACCTGCAACTGCTTGCTCAAACCGACCGTTTGCTGCTTGCAGTTCGGTGTTACCAAGAAAGCGGCCTTGAGTATCGGCTGCTGCGATCGCTTCGGTGATAGGGGTCTTCATGTTTCGGTCTCTCCTTTAGGGTTATTTTGCAAAGAGGGGTAGAACCATTCGTTGAATAAAGCGCCTATGGACTACGCTTCAGCGATTGGTGACAGACTAAGCAACGGCGGAAGCTGCACGATCAAAGTAGCTAGCCAGTTCTGAGATGACCGCGCTGCAATCACCCTTGACAATGCCAGAAGCGTTGGGATCGTTAGCGATAGCAATAGCAATGTCCTTCATTTTCTGAACACCAGCAGCTGTGGAGCCACCGGGAACGCCCAGAGCCTGGTAGGTTTCACGCAGACCGTTGAGGCAGCGATCGTCCAAAACGCTGGAGTCGCCAGCCAGCAATGCGTAGGTCACGTAGCGCAGAATGATTTCCATGTCACGCAGACAAGCAGCGTTGCGACGGTTGGTGTAGGCGTTTCCACCGGGTTGGATCAGTTGAGGCTGCTCTTCAAACAAGGCGCGAGCTGCATCGGTCACGATGCTGGAAGCGTTAGTGCTGATGCGGTTAACTGCATCAATGCGCTTGTTGCCTTCTTTGAGCATATTGTTCAGCGCGTCGAATTGACCGCCACTGAGAAATTCACCCTTGGCATCAGCCTGAGAAACAACCTTGGCGAATGCGTCTAGCATGGATTTTTCTCCTAGTTACTTAGTTGAGTTCGATTTGTTATGGGCTGAATACCCAGTTAGAACAAGCTGACCCGCAGCTTGGAAGAAGTAACCTTAGGCAAAACCGAATCACTGTTATCAAGCGGCTCTCATTCAAGGGTCACTGCATAACGCAAGTCATACAGTAAGTTTTTGTGAAATCTGAGAAAATTTCGCGTTTGTATGAGAAACCAAAAATCTTGATGAATTAGCGTTCAGCTATCAGTTACCTGTGTTCTAACCCCTTCAGGTTATCTTTATACAACGCTGTTGGGGCCATTACTTATTACAAATTATGAAGAGACATAAATTTGAAATTATTACTGTGAAAGCTATACCCAACAGGCTTTTTAGACAATTAGCAGCAAAACAATTTGCAATCTTTCGTTACAGGTTGACCGAGTAAATATACTCACTGAATTTGTTGTTGAATTGCTTTAGTTTTTCTTGATATTGGTTTGAAAAGCGCCGTGTCCTCAGCTTCAGGCTGTTGCTTCTTAAAAGCATTGCAGAAGAGAAGTGGTGTAAATTATTGAGAAGTGTAAACTTAACTTTGAGTTAGCTGCGAGAGACAGCTTGGTTTGAGCGTCTTCGCAGCACTCCTAGCAGAGTTGTGAACGATCGAGGCAAGGGCGCAATAGCCTCAATCCACTCGCTAGAAACTGGATGCTGCACCTGCAATCGCCACGCATGGAGCGCTTGTCCAGCCAGATTTACACCGATCGCTCGTCCCGCTCCATACACGGTGTCACCCACGATCGGATGTCCAATATGAGCCGCATGAACTCGAATTTGGTGCGTTCGACCGGTTTCCAGATCGAAGTTCATCAACGTGTAGTTGTCTAGGCGCTCCCTGACCTGCCAGTGGGTCACAGCGCGGCGGCCGCCATCGGATTCTGGAACGATCGCCATCTTTTTGCGATCAACGCGATGGCGGCCAATCGGCTGGTCGATCGTTCCTGTATCTCCCGTAGGCGCACCGTAGACTACCGCGAGATAGCTGCGGCGAGCGGTTTTCGCTTGGAACTGCTGCTGGAGGTTTTGGTGCGCTTGATCGGTTTTGGCAATGGCGATCGCGCCACTGGTGTCTTTGTCTAGCCGATGCACGATGCCGGGACGCTGCACACCACCGATGCCCGCCAGATTTTCGCAGTGGAACAACAGGGCATTGACCAACGTCCCGGTGGCGTGGCCCGGAGCCGGATGGACAACCAATCCAACGGGTTTATTCAGAATCAGGAAATGCTCATCTTCAAACAGAATCTCTAGCGGAATATCCTCCGGTTGCAGCTCAAGCGGCTCAGCATCAGGAATGGTGATCTGAAGACGATCGCCCTGCTGCACCAATGCTTTTTTCGAGGTGCAAACCGCTCCATTTACCCAAACTTGTCCTGTGGTAATCAGTTTTTGAAGGCGCGATCGAGATAGATCAGGTAACTCATCTGCCAGATACACATCCAGGCGATCGCCTGTTTCCTCAACTAACACTTCAATCTGTGCAACCACTCTTGATTTACCAAACTCTGTAGTACGTCTATTGTCATTATCTCAGCTTTCAAGTGGCTACCTGACAGCTTGACTGCATAATAATCCATGCTCTCGCTAGCAGGAAGAATTGGGTAAACTGTACTAGTTGGCTACCTGACACATCTGGGTCAAACGCTTGATCTTCCGTGGAAACCAAATTTTTCAGCACGACAAAGTTAGGCTTCCAGCCGATCAAGGCGCTCAAAACTGAATTTCAGCCACAAGTCACAAAACACAAGCGGGAAAGGCTTTGAGGTACTTGTATTTAGTGGTGCAGAAAACTTTTTTAAGTCTATTTCGAGCAGATGTACTACACGCTCAAGCCACCTATTTCCGTTGATTTTTCGCTAACTCTCAATGACCAACCTTGTTGAGAATAACGAGTTTGCTGGGTTTCAGGAGTTTTCTGCACCACTAAGGGTACTTGTGTCAGGCAGTCAGCTGTACTAGATATTGCTTCATCGCTCTTCTCGTCACTTGTTATTTACACAGAATTGATCATGACTATAAGTTATTAACTTCGATTTTCAAGATTGTTACAACTAGCGAAAGGCATTGAGTTAAAATCTTTTGAAAATAGCTAAGAGGCTTTAAATATGTCGCCTATTCAATTTATAGGTAGTGCAAGTTTTGGAACGATTAGAACTACAGCACCACTGGCGATTCTTTCAGCAGATGCGTCACTTCTTACGCTCAAAGTTGGTTTTACCAGCTATTATTTTTACTCCCATCAAGTTATTGCTTTGGAATGTATATCTAGATTTACAGTGCATATTGTGCATACCATCAAGGATTACCCAGACGACATTTTGTTTTCTACAAGCAAAAATTCACAACAGCTCGTCGGAGAAATATATCAGACTGGTTTTGTACCTTCTGGTCAAGCCTGCAAAAAAATGGAAGCACGAGGTTCCCCAGTTCGTGAGTGGCTAGTTGTTTTATTTTTAGGATGGTGGCCAATCCAATTTTGGGTTACCTCAAAATATCCCGAATTAAGTCAATTTATGCCACTTCCTATTCTTACTTTTGCAGGTATTCTAATAATCTGCGTGTCTTTGTTAGCCTCAAGAAACGTGCAAATGCTTATCCTGAAGTCAGGACGTAGTGTGCAAGAAATCAAGCCAGTCATTTACTTGATTATATTTTTATCTGTTGGCTTTCTCTTGATTATGTTACATATGCTGGTTTCAGGTCAGTACAGTACCGACAGACTTTGCAATTTATATCCACTCAAGCAGAACGCTTGGTGGTGTTCTAAGAGAACCAACTGGCTGAGGTAAAGCCCAAAGCGAGACCGATGCCCTCGGACGCACCACTAATTACAGCTACGACAACGACGACAGGCTGCTGAAGGAACAAGTCAGTGGACAGGAGCAACCTATGCTTATGACAACAACAGCAATACGCTGACCAAAACAGAAGCCTATCCATTGATCGCATTTAACTTAACAGAAGGCTCAGAGCTTGAAAAGTTTACGACACTGGGATTCAACGATTGAACATGACTTCGATCGGGCGAACAACGCGCTACTACAAAACGGAACTCGAATGCTTCAAATTAGAAGCCGTCTCTGTGTGAGTTTTACTTGTAAGCTCTACCGTAGACAACAACGATCGTCCCTAAACCTGATTGGCAATACAGACTGTTCTCTCAATCCTGCGCCACAATTAACTCTGGACTGAAGCTACCTACAAAAATCGCGGAGACATCAGTATGGCAGTTTCTCGGTTAGAGCGCCGGAAGCAGAGGGTAGCGGCGCGGCAGCCTGTTCGTCCCCAGTTGGCAACGCTGATTATGCTGGGCATAGTGCTGTTGACAGGCTGCATCTGTGCCGCCTGGTTTGCTGGAGAAGGCAGAATCTATCGGATCTTCGCGCAGCTAAACCAGCTTCAGCAGTCGCGGCCGCTCTGGCTGGAAGTGCCGATGGTGGCGGGGCAGTATCTTCTGGCTCCGACAGTGCTGCTGCTGGTGGTGGCGCTGGGGATTATGAAAGCCTCGCCGCAGCCGCGCAAGTGGTCACGATCGATCGTTGTTAGTATTTTGCTCGTGCTAACAGGGCGCTACATTGTGTGGCGATCGCTGGCAACCCTAAACCTGGCTGACCCGCTCAATGGCGTGTTCAGCTTGGGGCTGTTCTTTCTGGAAATGCTGATGCTGCTCAGTGGCACGCTCCAGCTAGGGTTGATGCTGCGGGTGCGCGATCGCCGCTTGGAGGCCGACCTGCGATCGGTAGCGGTGGTGGAAGCAGCCTTCACGCCCTCGGTGGACATTATGATCCCTACCTACAACGAGCCTGTGTTCATTCTGCGGCGCACCGTGATCGGTTGTCAGGCCTTGGACTATGCCAACAAGCGCATCTATTTGCTGGACGACACGCGGCGGCCAGAAGTACAAGCTCTTGCCGCAGAGCTGGGATGTGAATACCGCACCCGCCCTGACAATCTCTATGCCAAAGCGGGCAATCTCAACCACGCTTTGCTGCACACTAATGGCGAACTAATTGTGGTCTTTGATGCGGACTTTGTGCCCACCCGCAACTTCTTGACTCGGACTGTGGGATTTTTCCAGGATGAAACCGTGGCTCTGGTGCAAACGCCGCAAAGTTTCTACAACTCTGACCCGATCGCCCGCAACCTCGGACTCGAAGACATTCTGACTCCCGAGGAAGAAGTGTTCTATCGCCAAATCCAGCCCATCCGCGACGGAGCAGGCAGCGTCATTTGTGCCGGAACTTCTTTTATCGTGCGGCGCAGCGCCCTGAAGGAAGCAGGCGGCTTTGTCACCGACTCCCTCAGCGAAGACTACTTCACCGGAGTTCGGCTCTCTGCCAAAGGCTATCGCCTGCTGTACTTGGATGAAAAGCTGAGTGCAGGTCTGGCAGCAGACAACATGGCTGCCCACGCGCTGCAACGGCTGCGTTGGGCAAGGGGCACACTGCAAGCCTTCTTCATTGAGGCAAACCCCCTCACTATTGCTGGTCTCAGTCCAATTCAGCGTTTGGCCCACCTGGAGGGTTTGCTGCACTGGTTCACGAGCATTTCCCGCGTGGGCTATTTGCTGATTCCGTTGGCCTATTCATTTCTGGGCGTGATTCCCCTGCGGGCCAGCACCGACGAACTGCTGTATTTCTTTCTGCCCTACTACGTCGTGCAGTTGAGCGTGTTTGCCTGGTTGAACCATCACTCACGATCGGCTCTCCTCTCTGATATCTATTCTCTAGTACTGACTTTTCCCCTAGCTCTGACGGTGATTCGAGTCATGCTCAACCCTTTCTCAAAGGGCTTCCAGGTCACGCCAAAGGGAACGGTCAGCGATCGCTACTCCTTCAACTGGAAACTCGCTTTGCCTCTAATTACCCTGTTTCTGCTGACGGCCGTGAGCCTCTGGCGCAACTTTGGGATGTGTATGGTGAAGGGCGGGTGGGCTTTGGGTTCCGCCGAACGGGCTGAGCAGATTAAGGGGCTTGACTTAGGCTGGCTCTGGAGCAGCTACAACCTGATCATGATTGGCATTGCCCTCCTGATTCTGCTAGATGTGCCCCAACCCGATCGCGACCACTGGCTGGATCTACGCCGTACTGTCCGGCTGGTTTTGCCCGATCGCCAATTCTGGGGAGTGACGACAATGATCTCTGAGGGAGGCGCAGAGGTGGCGCTGACCCAAAGCGGATTTCCACTGCTGACGGACGAAACTCTTCCCGTCACTTTGGAGATCCTGGAGGAGAATTTGCAGCTACAGGGTGTGGCCACTCGCAGCCGCATCACCAATGAATTTCCCACAGTACGAATCAAATTTGAGGCTCTGACGCTTCTTCAGCAGCGCAGTTTGGTGGGAATGCTATTCTGCCGACCGGGACAGTGGAAGCGCCGCAACACCCCTGGCGAGTTTCAATCGCTGCTGCTGCTGTTCCGCATTCTGCTGCGCCCACGAGTGGTGTTTGAGCGAGAAGTGGATGTTCGGGCGATCGCCGTGGCAAAGGGGTAAGTTCTGGCAACAAGGCATTACCAACAGATCAAGCTTGAATAGGCCAGAAGTAAAGTATGCCAGAGGTAAAGTTTGCGACAGGTTGAGCGGTTAACTCAGCCTAGAGTAGGGAGTCGAAACTTTTCTATTCGTAGTTTTCCAGGAGAAATTCATGTCGCTTCCAGAACTGACTCAACAACTGCTCTCCGCCAAGCAAGCAAAGGGCTTGAGCTTCACTGACTTGGAGAAAATTCTGGGTCGGGATGAAGTTTGGATCGCAGCCTTGTTCTATGGTCAAGCCAGCGCCTCGGCTGAGGAGGCAGACAAACTGGTTCACGTCCTGGGTTTGGAGGCAGAAGTTGCCGCAAAATTGACCCAATATCCCGTGAAAGGTTTAGGCCCCGTTGTGCCGATCGATCCGTTTGTTTACCGCTTCTACGAAATTATGCAGGTGTATGGCTTGCCGATGAAGGCAATCATTCAGGAGAAGTTTGGCGATGGGATTATGAGCGCGATCGACTTCACTATGGACATTGAGAAGGAACCAGATCCAAAGGGTGATCGGGTCAAAGTTACAATGTCTGGCAAGTTCTTGCCCTACAAAAAGTGGTAGTGGAGAACGAGTTTTTGGGGGGCGATCGCAGCGCTCCTCAACGATTCAGTTGAGGGCTTCCATTAACATTGGGCCAGTCCCGATTGACAGCTCGTCGGTTCTAAAAAGTTCTCAGCTAAATTGCTCTACGAAAAGCTCTGATGCCTTCCGCCGCATCAGTCTCGGACATCAGAATGCAGCGTCTCAGTAAATCCAGATCAAGGGTACTGAGTCCGGGTAGCTGGCTACGGTCGATGCGATCGTAGCTGCTATTCTGTACCGATGCAGCGTCAGCAGCCTATGAACTTATTGAGTTTGCTGGTAATGCATTAGCTCTCTAAGCTTGTCCTTTTGGGCTAACGGCAAAGTATAGCTGTGAGCGGTAAAGGCAAACGTCAAACTCCATGAAAAAGTTGACCTGCCCTAAAATGAGCGGAACTTGCGCAGCTTGCGTCCAAGCAAAGACAAGTTGAGTCGGTTCAAACGCGCCAATACTGGCTTGAATCAATACAACACGAGCCTCGTATTGAGCAAGGTTGCCCGTCAAGTTCAAAGTGGTTGTTTGACGTTCCCAAATGCAGCCAAGCTCAAGTCCTAATGAGTAAGGCAGCACATTCACTGTTGCGCCTGTATCCAGTAATGCAGAGGCTGTTGTGGAAAACTGTTGATAGGTCAGGACGATCGGCATACAGGGACGAAAACCAGCTTCGCCCAATGCTGAATCAGAACCAATATACGGAAATTGCTGGGCACTAGGCATGAGGCTGAGTTTCGGTTGCTTGCAAAACCTCTAGCATCGTGTTCGCAGCTTCAAAGGCATTGTAGGGCGACCAGACGGGATAAGACTGCCCAGGTTGAATCAGAGCAGATTCCTGTTGGGCTAATCCTGAAATTAGAACCTGTATAAGATAGAGCTTGTCAGCCCGATCGAGGTTTTGCAAAGTGTTGAGAAGATCAGGGGAAACCATCTTTAACGCTCCAACGAATCAAAAACTCTGACCTCATCATAGAGGGGTTCCTTGTGCTGCATTATTCCTTCAGCGCAGGGGACAAGCACCACCATTTGAACAATTGTCTGCTTGCAACAATGCACTGTTGCCCCGGTTCTAGTGATACCGCATAATCTAAATGGCTTCCATCAGGGTGTTCATCTTTTAGCCAAAGCTTTGTACCACTTGGTAAAAGTTGGTAAATGAGTACGGAAAAAGCTTTCAGTATCGATTTCTACCTCGTAGCTTAAACCTATGAACGGTGGAAAC
>DATNQR010000641.1:0-7514 GCA_036703905.1 Thermosynechococcaceae cyanobacterium | reverse complement strand
AAGTAGACCGCTTCCTTGTGTTTGGGCTTTTGCCTTGCAGCGGAATCAGAGCAGCGCAGCATCACTTTCTCACTACCCTCTTTCTGATAGCGATACGCTTCGAGAGGTTTCTTGCACACTGGGCAAGGATGCTCAGTGAGTTTAACGATCGCTGCTTCAGTCTTGGGCTTCGGCGGTTCCCACTGCTTTGAGAGATCGTTCCAGAACAGCACTGTGTCAGCACAGGACTCGCACTTGAGGAAGTAGCCCTTCTTTACTTTCTGGGTAGGAATTTGCACCATCGGCTGCTGGCACTGAGGGCAGGGCACGTTGGAAACCGCCAGCGTTGGTGCAACCTCCCGGAACGGGAATCGACCTGTCTTCCCCGTTGCCGCATGAGCCACGGTAGGAATGATCTGTTGAGCCTGCTGGAGCGCTGGAACCAGATAGTCTCGATTCCATCCCGTGAGCCACTGTTGCCAGTCGAGCTTGCCGGCGGCAATGAGATCCAACTGGTCTTCCATGTCGGCGGTGAAGGCTGCATCTACCAATTTCGGCAGTGCCTTGACGACGAAGCTGTCAACCTCCATTCCCAACGCTGTTGGTTGCAGGTTGTTTTTCACCACCTCCACATACTGGCGCTGCTTGAGGGTGGCAACCGTCGGAGCATAAGTGCTGGGGCGACCAATACCAGAGCGCTCCATCTGCTGCACCAGCTTCGGCTCGGTGTAGCGCGGCGGCGGTTGGGTCTGCTTCTTTTCATTCCCCGCGTTGAGTAGGGTGAGGGCTTGCCCTGGCTGCACCACCGGAAGTTGGGTGTCTCCACTCAAGTTGTTCCAGTAGCGGGTGTAGCCTGCAAACTCCACGACTTGTCCTTTGGCTACCCAGGTCACTTCCCCAGAACGGGTCAGAATCGTGCTTTGCTGGAGCCGCGCCGGACAGCACAGGGCAGCGATCGTCCGTTTCCAGATCAGCACGTACAGCTCAAAGGCTTCCGCCGTCAGTTCTGGTTTGAGGGAAGCAGACGATCGGGCAATATGGGTCGGGCGAATCGCTTCGTGCGCTTCTTGGGCTGTTTTGCTGGAGCGGTGCTGGGTGGACTTGGCGGGTAGGTTAGTCGGGTCGTGGTCACGCAACCATTGTCGTGCTTCCGCTTGAAAGTTTTCTGCCAAGAAAACGCTATCAGTGCGGTGGTAGGTGATGTGCCCTTGCTCGTAGAGGCTCTGAGCAATCTGCATCGTCTTCTCAGGGGAGAGGCGCAACTTAGCCCCGGCCGCCTGCTGCAAGCTGGAGGTGGTGAACGGTGGAGGCGGGCTGCGGTGGACGGTTTTGCCTTCCACTTGCACAACTTTGTGCGGGTGCTGTCGTGCTAGTGCGACCAAGCGATCGGCTTCGGCTTGGCTGCGAACACGATCGGATTCAGGTTGTGCTGTTTGTCCCCGCTCCGTTGCATCGTCCACCTGCCCGGAGTCTTCGCTTGTTACTGCTGCACTACCTTTGTAGAAGGCGCGGAAGCCTTCATAGTCAACAAAAACAGACCAGTAATCTTCCGGGACGAAGCTGCGGATTTGAGCTTCTCGGCGGCAGAGGATGTGCAAGGCTGCGGTCTGGACGCGCCCGATCGACTTGGCTCCGTTGTTGAGCTGCCACACGAGCGGCGACCCTTTGTAGCCCACTAGCTTGTCCAGGACAGCGCGACAGATTCCAGCACTCACTAGGCTGCGATCTAGAGGGCGAGGGTTGGCGATCGCGCGAGTCACTGCCGCAGGTGTAATTTCTCGGTAAGTGGCTCGAAGCGGCTGCTTCAGTCCCAGCACGTCTGCGAGATGCCAGGCAATACTTTCGCCTTCCCGGTCTTCGTCAGTTGCCAGAATGACTCTTGTGGCAGCACGAGCAGCTTGCTTGAGGTCAGCGATCGTGGCTTGGGCACGGGCATCGCGGGGAGTCCAGCGGCAGTTGACGCGATCGCCCACTAGGTCGAAGCCCAATGAATCGGCTCCGTCCGAGGCGAGTTCGCGGATGTGCCCCCCGCTGGCTTTGACAATGTAATCGCTGCTCAGAATCTGGCTCAGTTTTCTCAACTTCCCCGGAGCTTCGATGAGTACCAGCGTTTTGCCTGCCATTCGCCTTTTCTCTGCTTAGTAGTCCTGTACTATCTTGGCACTTTGGTGGGCAAAATTTTCGATTGCCTTCCTATTGCCACAGCCCACACAATCACGGTGGCTCAGAATTGACGATGGCTCAGAGCTAACCCCCAGCAGACGTTCATCCACAAAAACTTGATGACTGCAAAGAGGGACTGTAGCTCTCCTCACAGTTTCTCAGCTCAACTCTTTGTATGTTTCTCTTCAGGCGTTACGAGCTTCTGCTTGCGGTTCATTTACCTTGCTTGAGGAATCCACAGTTATGTTGCAGCTCACCAAGCGAACGGCGATCGCGCTTGTCTCGCAAACAGCGTTTGTCGCCTTGACTCCCAGCATCACCTTTGCCTTTAGTCTGACCGAAGCCACAGTCAGCAGCGTACAACAGGCTTTTAGTGCGGGCGAGATCACCTGTACAGGGTTGACCCAGCTTTATCTCAACCGCATCCAGGCTTACGACAAACAAGGCCCTGCAATTAATTCGCTTATTGCCGTCAATCCGAACGCTCTGTCGATCGCTACTCAGTTGGACGCTCAATACGCTCAGTCAGGGCCAACGGGTTCCCTACACTGCGTCCCGGTCATTTTGAAGGACAACTTTGACACCGTAGACTTGCCAACTACGGCTGGCGCTCTGGCATTGAAAGATTTTTACCCTGGTTCTGATGCATTTCAGGTGCAGAAGCTGCGAGAGGCTGGGGCACTAATCTTGGCAAAATCTAACTTGTCTGAGTTCGCTTTCAACTTAACCAGCGTCAGTTCTCTGGGTGGCACGACGCTCAACCCTTATGATACTGCTCGTAACGTAGGTGGCTCAAGCGGAGGAACCGGAGCAGCGATCGCGGCAAATTTTGGAATACTGGGCTTTGGTACTGATACAGGTGGCTCGATTCGAGTTCCCTCTTCCTTCAATAGCTTGGTAGGCATTCGTCCCACCATTGGTTTGAGTAGCCGGGATGGAATCATACCGTTGGCGCTGTCGCAGGATGTGGGCGGCCCGATGACAAGAACCGTCGCAGATGCGGCAGCGGCTTTAAGCGTTGTGGCAGGCTATGATCCCAACGATCCCATCACCGCAGGCAGCATTGGCAAGATCCCTCCCAGTTACACCAGTTTCCTCGATCCCAATGGATTGAAAGGAGCCAAGATTGGGGTTGTGCGAGATTTGTTTGGCTTGAACTCCAACCTTGAAAGCGCCAAGACCAATGCTGTCGTCAATGAAGCAATTAGTCGCATTGGCCTGTTAGGAGCAGAAGTTGTAGATGTCACAATTCCTAACCTGACAACCATCTTGAGCTATCCCAGCCTCAGCCGCTTTGAATTCAAGCGCGACTTGAATAACTACTTGGAAGACCGCCCTGTTCCTCCTTCGGGCGTGCGAACTTTGGCAGACATCATTGCGAGTGGACTGTATTTACCAGCGAACGAAGCGGCCTATATCGATCGCAACACGATCGCTCCACCTGATCAAAATCCTGATTATCAAAAGATTATTCAAGAGCGTCCCGGCATTACTCAAAGCTCCCTGCTGCAAGCATTAACGGGACTCGATGCCCTCATTTATCCCTCCGTTGCCAGTCCTCCGAACTTGCTAACTGCGGGACTGGCATCTGGTTCCGCTAACCGCCTCAGCCCCTTCTCTGGCTTTCCAGCGATTACAGTTCCGGCTGGCTTTACGGCTGATGGTTTACCAGTGGGTCTGGAGTTTTTGGGCAGAGCCTATGACGAATCAACACTGATTAGATTAGCGTATGGCTTTGAGCAAGGAACGCTATTTCGGCAAGCGCCTACCAGCACCCCTGCCCTGCTAGGCGAAACCGTTGCAGCCGTGCCTGAACCGAGTACGATCGTCGCTTTGAGCGTGGCTAGTGCAGGATTGTTGGCAGCAAAACGGCGACGCAAGCGCCTTGATAAAGAAACTTCGTTACTCTAAGTAGTCCAGTCTGGTCTTTAGAGAACTCTAGACAGTACCCTCGCCGGAATCTTTTGATGCTGCGAACACTTTGTTGGGCTTGGGCGACAGCCGGGGTTCTCTTTATAGCTGCCGCCACATTTGTTACGACGCAGCCTGCCTGAGCACAGCTTCCATCGCATCGCGTAAAGGCGTGGCATCACGTACGTGTTTGCGAATGCGACTTTTCAACCATGCCCAGCATTTCTCAATGCGGTTGAGGTCAGGGGAATACGGCGGGAAACACTATACGCCCTCGTGCGTCCAGAGGTAATCGTGCCAAAAGGGAAAGGCGAGGGTGATGACAGCGAAGACGATCGCTAAACCGATAGCAGCGGCAATGGCAACCTGAACCGGACGAAATTATAGATGCTCACTTTCCATCCCTAACTCCCCAAATCTACGCAGTTGAACAGTTGGGTCACACGACACCCGACAGTGCCGCCGCCCCCAGAATGGATTGCCCTTCCATTCCCCCAGCTTGGTACAACCCTTTCCCAGGACTCTTCCAATCTCCCTTCGTGCGTCCCGCCCCCAGTATTGTCGCAACCGTCTTGGTTGCCCGCTTCAGGTCGTCGATCGTCAATCCCTCGTACAACTCAGTCACCACGTCTTTGGCAGTCAACGGCTCCGATGCTGTTGCCAGCACTTCTCTGATCGACTCTGCCAGTGTTTTGCCCTGGAACTGCGGCTGCAAAGCTTGGCGCAGTTCAGTCGGTTTGGCAGATGGCTCTAACTTGGGGGTAGACTGCTTGGACTTGGCGGCAGGCGGCTTCGACTTCGTTGATTTAGCAGTGGATTTTGCAGTCGGGGGTGTTCTCTCAGCAGCCGGGGTTTTGGCGCGATGGAGCTTTTCAGCGACAGGGGCAGATGGAACGATCGCTTCTGGTTCTGGCACAGCTTCAGTAGCCTCAAATTCCGGCGCTGGGGCTTCTGGCTCTGGTTGAGGGTCAGGAGAAGTCGCTGGCGCGGCAACAACGGGGGCGTTGGCGGAGACTTCCAGAACAGGAGTCGCTGGAGCTTCTGGAGCAGCAGCTTTGCCATTGGTTGACCCACCTCTGGCATCTTCCAGAATGGACTCAATCCCTCGAAGCTGGAGAGTCTTGCGCTCCACTTGGGCGGTGAGGTGCTGCAATTCCTGGGTCAAGTGATCTCGAACATCCTGCAATTTTGAAATCAACTGAGCGTCATCGGTGGCTAAGGGGGAAGCAGGGGACATGGCTTGGAGTTGAAATGGAGTGTGATCCCAATCTTACGCGATGTCCATTCAGAAGCAACTCAGCCACCTAATGGTTCAAACTCCGGGCAAACGCCGATCGCTTGCGTCCCGTAGGGAATCGGGTCTACCTTGCGCCCAAACATGGAACTGAAATCTTCCCAACAGTGCTCATTTGCTTGATGGGCACACCGACCACAACACTCGGCTGGGTAGGATGAACATAGCTGCACCTTGCACCGCGAGGGTTGAACGCGGGTCAGCAGCAACCCGTGTCCTCCCACCCACTTAAGCGTCGAATCACAAAATGGAACGCACCACGCCGCCTTCCACCCGCAGCGCTGCCCCATTCGTCGCCGATGCCAGTGGGCTGCAAACGTAAGCAACCATCACTGCCACCTCTTCAGGAGTCGCAAACCGTTGCAGCAGGGAAGACGGCCGAACCGTCTGAAAGAAGTTCGTTTCCACCTGCTGCGAATCAACGTTCTGCGCGGTTGCCATTTGTTGAACAAATTCCTCCACGCCCTCTGATCGCGTCGGCCCTGGCAGCACTGAATTGACCGTGACATTGCTGCCGATCGTCGTTTCTGCCAATCCCCTCGCCAAGGCAATTTGCGCTGTCTTGGTCACACCATAATGAATCATTTCTTGAGGAATATTGACCGCAGACTCGCTGGAGATGAACACAATTCTGCCCCAGTTCTGCTGCCGCATTTTAGGCAGGTAGAAGCGGGACAGCCGCACCCCACTCAGTACATTCACCTCCAAGATCGTGTCCCAATCCTGGTCGGTGATCTCCTCAAACGGTTTGGCAGCATAGATGCCCAGGTTATTGATCAGGATGTCTACCGTGGGAACTTGCTGAAACAGCGTCTCGGCCCCGGCGGAAGTTCCCAAATCTGCTGCTACTCCAGTCAGCTTGGCATTGGGAATGATTTGCTGAAGTTGCTCGATCGCCTCGCCCACTCGTGCTTGAGTTCGCCCATTGACAATTACGGCTGCGCCTTCCTGGGCCAGAGTGGTGGCGATCGCCAGCCCAATCCCGGCGGTTGAACCAGTAACCAGGGCGGTTTTATCCTGTAATTTCAGATCCATAGATCTCCTTTCAAGGATGAGTTTGGGCCGCATCAAACAAGTGCAAACCGAACTGCTGCGACAGTGCCTCACAGACTTTAACCCCCCGGACGCTGTTGCCGCGCTCATCCAAGGGAGGAGAAAAGATCCCAATCCCCATTTGCCCCGGAACCACCACAATCAGCCCCCCGCTGATCCCACTTTTGGCCGGCAGTCCCACGGTGTAAGCCCACTCCCCAGCAAAGTTGTACATCCCACAGGTATACATGACGCTCAAAATGTCCCGGACGTAGCAGGCAGGCACCGCTTGAACCTGGGTGAGGGGATTTCTACCCCGGTTGGCTAAAGTTGCTGCCATCACGGCTAAATCCAGGCAATTGACCATCAGCGAACACTGCTGGAAGTAAAGGTCGAGGACTTCTTCAATTTTCTCGTCGATCATGCCAAAGTTGAGCATCAGGTGAGCCATAGCCCGATTCCGGTGACCCGTCGTGCGCTCGGAGATGAAAGTGGACATATCAATGGCGCTGGCGTGCCCAATGTAGCGTTCAAACATCGACAACATCCGGTTCAGTCGCTCTGTTGCGCCTTTGCCTTTGATTAAGCTGGTTGTGGCGATCGCCCCGGCATTCACCATCGGGTTGTAAGGTCGTTTGGATCGTTCATCTAGGACGATCGCGTTGAAAGCATCGCCCGTCGGTTCCACTCCCACTTTGGTCAATACCGGTTCGCGCCCATGATCCTCAAGGGCAAGTCCATACACGAACGCTTTGGAGATGGACTGAATCGTGAACAGTTGCCGGGAGTCGCCGACCTCAAAGCACTGCCCGTCCACTGTGGCAATACAAATGCTGAACCAATCAGGATTCATCTTGGCTAGTTCGGGAATGTAGCAGGCGAGGGTTCCAGTTTGCAGGGATTGGTAGCGGTTGTGCAGGTCAGTCAAGACTGTCTGAATCAGATCGGGCTGAAGGGGGAGGGGATAGGGGGCAAGCTGGGCGTTGTTCTGAGGGGTTTCGGATATCATGGTGGGGCAGGAGAACTGAGAGCAGATCTTGCCCATTCTCCCATCTGCGTCTAACGCCTCGACGGTTTGATTGCCGGTAGTGGTATTGAGTAAATGCCGAGATTGCGATCGCCAGTTCGTGGAAAA